>JBAUWD010000045.1:0-32117 GCA_049583575.1 Nocardioides sp. | reverse complement strand
GGGCGGGGCGCCTCGCACCACCACGCCGTCGGCCGTGTCGACCAGCGCGTCGACCCGGCCCGGGCCGACGGTGAGCACGGCTACACCTGCTCGCGCGACGCGACGGCGGCCGCGACTCGCTCGATGGCCTCCTCGATCGGGACGCCGTTGTCCTGGTGACCGTCGCGGTAGCGGAACGACACCGCCCCGGCGTCCACGTCGTGGTCGCCGGCGATCACCATGAACGGCACCTTCTGCAGCTGGGCGTTGCGGATCTTCTTCTGCATCCGGTCGTCGGAGTCGTCGACCTCGACCCGCAACCCGCGTGCCCGCAGGCGCTTCGCCACGTCGTGCAGGTAGGCGTGGTGCCGCTCGGCGATCGGGATGCCCTGCACCTGGACCGGCGACAGCCAGGGAGGGAAGGCGCCCGCGTAGTGCTCCACGAGCACGCCGATGAACCGCTCGATCGAGCCGAACTTCGCGGAGTGGATCATCACCGGCTGCTGCCGCGAGCCGTCGGCCGCGGTGTACTCCAGGCCGAAGCCGGCGGGCTGGCCGAAGTCGTACTGCACCGTCGAGAGCTGCCATGAGCGGCCGATCGCGTCCTTGGCCTGGACCGAGATCTTGGGCCCGTAGAACACCGCTCCGCCGGGATCGGGCACGAGCTCGAGGCCCGACTCGTCGGCGGCCTGTTTCAGGATCGCCTCGGCGGTCGCCCAGTCCTCGTCGGACCCCTGGAACTTCTCCTTGGCGCTGTCTCCGCGCGTCGACAGCTCGAGGTAGAAGTCCTCGAGCCCGAAGTCGCGGAACAGGCCGAGGCAGAAGTTCAGCAGGTGCTTGATCTCGTCGGCCGCCTGCTCGGGGGTGACGTAGGAGTGCGAGTCGTCCTGGGTCAGGCCGCGCACCCTGGTCAGGCCGCCCACGACCCCGGACTTCTCGTAGCGGTAGACGCCTCCGAACTCGAACAGCCGCAGCGGCAGCTCGCGGTAGGAGCGACCGCGCGACTGGTAGATCAGGTTGTGCATCGGACAGCTCATGGCCTTCAGCTGGTACCTCGCGCCCTCGAGCTCCATCGGCGGGTACATCGTGTCGGCGTAGTAGGGCAGGTGACCGCTGGTGTGGAACAGCCCGTCCTTGGAGATGTGGGGCGTGCTGACGTAGGAGAAGCCCTCCTCGATGTGACGCTGCCGGACGTAGTCCTCCATGACCCGGCGGATCACGCCGCCCTTCGGGTGGAAGACCACGAGGCCGGGGCCGAGCTCCTCCGGGAAGGAGTAGAGGTCGAGGTCGCGCCCGAGCCTGCGGTGGTCGCGCTTCTCCGCCTCCTCGATCCGGTGCAGGTGCTCGGCCAGGGCCTCCTTGGACTCCCAGGCGGTGCCGTAGATGCGCTGGAGCTGCTTGTTGTTCTCGTCGCCGCGCCAGTACGCCGCGGCGGTGCGCATCAGCTTGAACGCCGGGATGCGCCTGGTGGTCGGCAGGTGGGGGCCTCGGCAGAGGTCCTTCCACGCCAGCTCGCCGTCACGTCGGAGGTTGTCGTAGATCGTGAGCTCGCCGGCCCCGACCTCCGCGCTCGCCCCCTCGGCCGCCTCCTCACCGCGCCCCGAGCCCTTGAGGCCGATCAGCTCGATCTTGTAGGGCTCGTCGGCGAGCTCGGTGAGGGCCTCGGCGTCCGCGACCGCACGCCGCGAGAAGCGCTGCCCCTCCTTGATGATCTTGCGCATCGCCGTCTCGATCTTGTCGAGGTCCTCGGGCACGAACGGGGTGTCGACGTCGAAGTCGTAGTAGAAGCCGTTCTCGATCGGTGGCCCGATACCGAGCCTGGCCTCGGGCCACAGCTGCTGCACGGCCTGCGCCAGGACGTGCGCGGTGGAGTGTCGGAGGATGTCGTGCCCGTCGGAGCTGTCGATGGTCACGCCCTCGACCACGTCGCCGTCGTCGAGCTCGTGGGCGAGATCGCGCAGGTCGCCGCCGACACGCGCGGCGATCACGCTCGGGTCGTCGGCGAAGAGCTCCCAGGCCCGGGTGCCCGCCGTGACCGTCCGCTCCGCACGCGCGTCTGCGTGGACGAGGACGATCCTGAGGTCGGGCACGACTGCTCCTTGGGATGGACGAGGCGAGTGCCGATGCTACCGGCGGCGCAGGGTGACCCTGAACCGGGTTTACGACGATGCCAGGTCGCCCTCCGCCGCCCTGTTTACTGTCCGCATGTCCCGGAAGAGCCTCGACCTGTACTTCCCAGCCGTTGCGCCGGGCACCTCGGACGGCCCCACCGTGGTCGCGGTCGGCTGTGCCGCCTGAACCCACCGAAGGAACCCCTCCGATGAAGCTCCGACTCCGACGCCGCGGCGCCCTGCTGCTCGGCGCCGTGCTCCTGCTGGTGGTGGTCGTGGCCGCACTGGGCGCACTGGCCGTCCCGCTGGTGCACGCCCGTTCCGAGGCCAAGGCCGCCGAGCGGGACCTCGAGACGGCCGACGCGGCGCTCACGGCACATCACGTGGGTGCCGCCCGCGCGGCCATCGCGAGCGCACGCACCCAGGTCGCGGCCGCGCAGAGCGACGCCCACGCCTTCGGAGCGGACGTATGGAGCCACGTCCCCGTCTTCGGCGGCGCCGTGCACGACGCGCGGCACCTGATCGACGCGCTGGACGAGGCCACCTCGGTCGGACAGCTGGGGGTCGGCCTCTACAGCACCGCCACCGGGCCGCACAGCACCTTGGTGAAGGGCAGCACCGTCGACATGCCGACCCTGCGTCGTATCGCCCGGTCGGCGGACCGGATCGGGTCGCACCTCGACGCCGCGCAGTCCGACATCTCCGCGGTGCACGCGGACGCGCCCCTGGTCGGGGGGAAGATCGGGTCGCTGCGGGACCAGGCCAGGACCCAGCTGGACAAGGTCCAGGCGTCGTACGACCGCTATCACCCGCTGCTCGAGCAGCTGCCGACGACGCTCGGCGCCCAGGGCCCGCGCACCTACCTGATCACGATCCTCAATCCGGCCGAGCAGCGCTACTCCGGCGGCGCCACGCTGTCGCTGTCCACGGCTCGGTTCGCCGACGGCCGGATCACGTTCGGCCGCA
Source organism: Nocardioides sp. (assembly GCA_049583575.1). Taxonomy (GTDB): domain Bacteria; phylum Actinomycetota; class Actinomycetes; order Propionibacteriales; family Nocardioidaceae; genus Nocardioides. The sequence goes on along the minus strand of JBAUWD010000045.1, from coordinate 29,061 downwards.
GCTTCACGGTCGCCGACGTCGAGTCGCAGCAACCCTTCCTCACCTGGCCCCGGGTGCCCGGAAACCTGTTCCACGGCGGGAACCGGCTGCGGCTCACGGCGGCGACGTTCTCGCCGTACTGGCAGGTGTCTGGCGAGGAGCTGCTCCGCGCCTGGCGCGCCCAGACCGGGCAGCGGTGCGACGGCGTCATCGCGATCGACCTGCAGGCGCTGGCGGGCCTGTTCCGGATCACCGGCCCGATGCAGGTGGCGGGGTACGGCGAGCTCAATGCGGACAACCTGGTCCACACCCTGGCGGGCAGCTACGACACCTACCAGGACCCGATCGTGCGACACCGCCTGAACCAGGCGATCATCCCGGCCTTCCGGCAGAAGTTCCTGTCCGGGGGCGAGTTCGTCCAGAAGGGCCAGTCGCTCCTGTCCGCGGCCAAGGGCCGGCACATGGCGACGTACTTCCGGGACCCGCTGACCGAGCGCGCCTTCTCGACCATCGGCTTCGCCGGCAACCTGTCGTCCAGCCCCGACGACTACCTCGGGGTGTTCAGCCAGAACCTCAACGGCAGCAAGGCCGACTACTGGCAGAGGCGCTCGGTGGACCAGCTGGTGTCGCTGCGGCCGAACGGGTCCGCGCGGGAGAAGGTGTCCGTCCAGGTCAACAACCCCGCCCCGGCGTACACCCAGGACCTGGTCGATCCGCGCACCGGTTACCTCACCCGGTGGTTGGGCAGCATCGTCAGCATCTTCCTGCCCCAGCACACGAGGCTCCTGAGGATGTCGGTCGACGGCCACCACCGCCCGCACCCCACGCTGCGCACGCCCCGGGTCGCCGACGTGTACGACCGGCCGTTCGTCGCCACCGCGCGGACGATCGCACCGGACACGACGGCCCGCATCGACGCGACGTACGTCGTCCGGCGAGCGGCCGAGGTCTCGGCGGACGGGGACCTCGCCTACCGGCTCGACCTGGACCCTCAGGACCTGGTCACGCCCCAGACCAACCAGGTGACCCTGCGGGTCCCGGTGGGGTTCCACCTCGGGACCCTGCCCACCGGCTGGACACGGCAGGACGACCGGACGGCCGTGCTCACCGCCCGCGCGCTGACCGTGTCGACCTCGTGGTCGATCCCGGTGCTGAAGGACTGAGACCGTCCGCCCGGTGCCGCTCGACCCGGTGCTGGAGAGCGATCACCGCACGCGCGTCAGGCCTTCTTGCAGTTGCCGACGCCGTGGTCGTGCTTGTGGATGTTCTGGCAGGTGTCCTTGAGACCCCCGTGGATGACTCCCCCGAGGGTGAACACGACGACGACGACCAGCGCCGCGATGCCCGCGATCAGCAGGGCGTACTCGACGGCGGTGGCGCCGCGGGCATCCCTCCTCGCCGAACGGGCGTTGAGCAGGACGCGCAGGTGGTCGAGCATGTCCGGGAGACCTCCAGGTGGGACGAGGGCGAGACTCCAGTCTCCCGGACGCGATCGTCAGGCGGACCGGGTGATCGTTCGCTGCCGCATGGTCCCCTGGACCTAGGCGACCGACCCTTTCGGCGGAGACTCGGCCCTACGAACGGACCTCGTCGGTGTCGACGGCACAGCCGCGCTACTGCCAACAGGGTGGGCGATACTGTGATCGAACCAGTGACCTCTTCGGTGCGAACGGCACAGCCGCGCTACTGCCAACGGGGTGGGCGATACTGGGTTCGAACCAGTGACCTCTTCGGTGTGAACGAAGCGCGCTACCACTGCGCCAATCGCCCCGCAGAGCGCTCGAGGCGCTCCGATGACTGCGGTCGGAGACTCTAGCGCACGGTCCGCGCGCGACCACATCGACGGCGGTCAGCCTCCCAGGAGCTCGTGCTCGTGCTCCGCCCAGGTCTTGCGCACCTCGGTCGTGATCGGTCCCGGCGCGCTGAGCGGGTGGTCGTCCCAGCGGTGGATGCCCTGCACGTCCCGGGTCGTGGAGGCCAAGAAGGCCTCGCTGGCGTGCGTGACGACCTCGATCGGCTCGTCGACCTCGACCGCGCCGTACCAGTCGAGCACCAGGCGCCGCGTGATGCCCGCGAGGCAGCCGCTGGCCAGCGTCGGCGTACGGAGCTCGCCGTCGGCGACGTAGAAGACATTGGTGCCGGTGCCCTCGCACAGCTGCCCCTGCAGGTTGGCGAAGACCGCCTCGCTCGCGCCACGCTCCCGGGCGTGGGCCAGGGCCCGGACGTTCTCGCCGTACGACGTGGTCTTGAGGCCGGCGAGCGCGCCGCGCTCGTTGCGGGGCCAGGGCACGGTCGCGACGGCCGCCGTCTCGGGCCAGGGATCCATCGGGGCGCACACGACCACCAGCGACGGCGGGCTGTCTCCGCGGTCGGAGCCGAGCGGGGCGAGCCCACCGGTCCACGTGATGCGGAGCCGGCCCAGCGTGAGCGGCTCGCCCTCGAGCACGGCGGCGACTCCGCGGCGCACGGCCTCGAGGTCGACCTCCGGCAGCCCGAGGCCGAGGGCCGACCGGGCCAGCCGCTCGAGGTGCAGGCTCAACGCGAACGGCCGCCCGTCGACGATCTTGACGACCTCGAAGACCCCGTCGCCCACGGTCAGCCCGTGGTCTCGGGCGCCGACCACGGGCGCGTCGGGGTCGGCGAGGAGCTCGCCGTTCACCCAGGTGCGCATGATCCGACCCTAGCCGCGCAGCGGATCGGCACTGGTCAGCTGCCAGACCGCGACCCCGTGCACGCCGAGGTGGTGGGCGAGCACCACCCGACGCCGGTAGGAGCGGCCGTCGGACCACCACTCCGTCCCGCCCCTCACGGTCGCGCTCCACTCGCCGGCGCGCGGGTGCCAGACCGCCTTGGACCCGGCGAGACTCCGGGCCTTCGCGTCGGAGACGGTGTGCCCGGTGCTCGGCGACGTCCAGAGGTAGCCGTAGCCGGCGATGCCCAGGTCGACACGTGCGGCTCCGACCGCCTCGACCAACGGACGGGCCGTCCGCTCGGCCCACGGCAGGGCGCCGATCGGCCCGGGCCCGCTCCAGCCGGGACCGTGCTCGTCGTACGCCATCAGCACGAAGCGGCGGACGGCGTGCAGCCGGCCGAGCGCATAGCCGTGGCGTGCGTACGCAGCCCGCGAGGTCTCGGCCATCACGGCCATCGAGATCGGCGCCCGGCGCGGGAGGGCCGTGCGCAGTGCCCGTACGAACGCGCTCAGCCCGCTGCGGTCGTGCCTCTTCAGTGACTCGAGGTCGATCTGGATGCCGTCCCACCCCTGACGACGTACGACGTGCGCCAGCGCCGCGGCGACGTGACGGCGGTGGTCTCTGGACGTGAGCAACCGATGGGCCAGGGCCGGGTCGAAGTCACCGAGCGAGTCGGAGTAGTTGCTCACCAGCAGCTCGGCGGTGTCGTGGTGACGGTGGGCCGCGCGGAGCACGGGTCGCGACCGCCCCGGCACGTGGGTGATCCCGTCGGCGTCCGAGGTGAGCTCGACCCCGTCCACCCCCGCGACGTCGACGGTCTTGGCGTCGCCGAGGTACGCCGCGCGCCCGCCGCCCCAGCCGAGGACGTATCCCTCGACCGTCAAAGACCCGCCCGGGCCGGTCGTGGCACGTGCCGGCCGGGCCCCTCCGACGGCGTACCCGAGGGGCACGGTGAGCGCCAGAACCGCGCCGAGACCGAGGGCCAGAAGGCGCACGCGAGAGGTCTGCACCACGCGAAACTAGCGGCCGCTGACCCGAATTGGTGGTCCCCGAGGCATCGGCTATGGTTCTCTTCGCGTCTCCGGGAGCACCTTCGGGTCTCGGGGAGGCAGGCGGACGTAGCTCAGTTGGTAGAGCGCAACCTTGCCAAGGTTGAGGTCGCGAGTTCGAGCCTCGTCGTCCGCTCGGAGCGGGTCGCGGGCCCATCCAGCGGTGGGTTGGCCGAGAGGCGAGGCAACGGACTGCAAATCCGTGTACACGGGTTCAAATCCCGTACCCACCTCGGAGCAACACCCGATCACGGGCGATTGGCGCAGCGGTAGCGCGCTTCCCTGACACGGAAGAGGTCACTGGTTCGATCCCAGTATCGCCCACCAGCACGTCGTGGTAGCGCGGCTCTGCCGTCGCACGGAAGACGTCACTGGTTCAAACCCAGTATCGCCCACCACAAACCAGCAGGTCAGAGCCAGGGTCTTGTGCTCGGTGATGTCCATCAGCCACAGCGTGTTCGGCGCGGTGGCGGTGAAGAGCCGCTTGACCCGGTCCTCGTGGGCGGCAGGGCGCCCTTCTTCGGCTTCTCGCCGTTCTTCGGCTTGCCGTAGGAGGACCACAGGCCGTTGGTCGAGCACAGCCGCCACGCGGTCAGCGCGGCCGTGGTCTCGGCGTACGGCGTCCCGACGAACGACTCGACCAGCTCGGCAGGACTGGTCCGCTGCTCGTCGGTGCGAACGGATCCCGGCTCCGCGGATCGGTGACCTCGAGGAACCCGCTGACGATCGCGAGCAGGTCCAAGGGGTCGCCCGACCGCATCGCCACCCGCAGGCTCTGGATCAACTGCTGCTCCTGGGCGCCGTGCGGGTCGCGCGCCGGCCGTGAGGTTGGTTGTCGTCGCTGCGGCTGCCGGCCGCGGCCATGCTCCTTCTTCGGCACGCCTCCGACCCTACGGGCGATGCCCACCGCGGGACGCTGTCACCGCGAACGGGCGTAGGAGCGTGCGGTGGACATCTTCAGGTACAGCCTGAGTTGTCCTGGGCCGTCCGCCGAGATGAAGCCCCACCTCCGGTAGAACTGCAGCAGGCCTTCGTTGTCGGCGTCCACCACGATGACCTGGCCTCCGCCGATGGCGGCCGCCGCCACCGCCTTGAGAACCGCGGCGCGAAGCAAGTCGGGCCCAAGCGACTGCGGCAGAGGATCCAGGCCGTTCTGGGCGCGCCAACGGGTCTGGACACTCTTGTCCAGAGCCAGCTTCCCGATGAGGTAACCGGGGGTGGCGCGCATCAGACCCCCGCGCATCCGCTTCGGCACGTCCGCGCTCACCACCTGCGTGGGCGAAAGCGTGAAGTACCCAACGCACCGCTGCGACCCCGGCTCGACCAGCAAATGGACGCTCGCAGACCCGCTACGGACCGCACTCCGGGAGTGACGAAGCAACCAGTCGTTGTGCGCGGGGACGCCACAATCAAAGTCGATGCCCTCCAACTCGAAGTCGGAGGGCATCTGCACCAAACGGTATGCGGGCGTGGTCACAGGGCGATCTGAGTTGGCCGGGCAAACAGATCCTTCAACTCTGGTGACTCATCGGGGATCTCGAGGGAAGCCACCATCCGGTCAAACTCCGCAGGATCCATCAACGTCACGTCGGCGCGCGCGATCACCTTCAGCGCTGCCTCTCGCAACATCTGGCTGATGAACGCCGTCTTGGTCACGTGCAGCCGCTGCGCGGCTTCGTCGATCAGCTGGTCCAGATCCCGATCGATCCGCGCCTCAAGACGAGCCTTGGAGGTCTTGGTGCGCGCGGTCGTCATGGCTTCTCCCTTCTCCGGCAATCGTACGGCAAACGTACGGCACACACTCAACGGTCGCCGACAGCGCCGAGCGCCGCGACAACGACCGCGCCCGCGAGATCGCCGATCCTCGTGCCCGCAACGTCCAAGCCCACGCTGCCGGCAACCTCGCGGATGGCGTCGAGCAGCGGGCCGACCGGCGAGTGCGTCGTCCGAACGTAGTCGAGGTCCCACGCTCGTCCGCCGCACCCAGGGCAGTGGTGATCAGGTTGCCTGCCCTAATGGCCTTCCCGCTTGAACCAGTTCGGGGCCGACGCCGACCTGACGTTTCACGTCCCTGCCCGGTCGTATGAACAGAAGTCGTCTGGACACGGACGATCTATGGCCCCGCGCCGCCGTACCGCTACGGCATGCGGCGACGGTGTGCCAGCGGCAGCCCGTCACTCAGGAAAGGAACCCCATGAATATCGCCCTATGGATCGTCGCTTCGGTGCTGGCCCTCGTCTTCGCAGCCTCGGGCGCTTCGAAGGTCACACTCTCCCGCCAGGCCCTCATCGCCAAAGGGTACGGATGGGCCGAAGACTTCGCCTCCTTGCAGGTCATACTCATCGGCATCCTCGAAGTACTGGGTGCGCTCGCGCTCGTGGGCCCGCCCGCGCTGCACATCGCGGACCTGCTCAGTCCGATAGCCGCCATCGGACTCGCGGTCATGATGAGTGCCGCCGCCACTGTGCATGTGCGCCGTGGCGAGACCGCCCATGTCGCCGTGCCCCTCGTCCTCGTCATCCTTTCGGCCGCGTTGGCCGGCCTCCGCCTGGGGCCCTACGGATTCTGACGGTTGCTGCACCCAGCAGCGTGTCGGTCGCTGCTCGTCGCCTGCGCTGGCGCTCGATGTCAGTAGTTGGCGGACCCCGCACCTCGTGAGATGGAATCCAGCAGGGTGGTGTACGACGGACCAGAGCAAGCGCCGAACGAGCGAGGACGAGGTCGTCAACGGTTGACTCCGACGTCGACCCGCGCGAACAGCGTGGCCAGATCGGCCACAGCTTCCAGCCGACCCGCCGTGGTCGCCGGAATCCAACTCACACGGCAGGACTCGCGACGGCAAGGAAAGGACCCCGCCTCGGAGTCGATGCGACCGGGTGGAGCCAGGCGCACAACACCGTCGCAGCCACGATCGGACCGAAGCCGAGCTCTGCGAGCCCGGTCGGGTCGCCAGCAGCAGATGATGGTTCACGATCCCCTTCCGATGCTCCCGCGCTTCCGCCAGCGTCGCGGGAGCGCGACCAGTCAACGAGCGCACAGTCACCACGGTGCTGGCGATCTCGATGTCCCGGACGAGTGCAGTCGTAGGTTTGCCGCTGGTGTTGAGCACGGCGGCAGCCTTCTGGCCGCGCGCGCCGGGTCCTGCCGCAGCCCCACCGCCATCCGAGTGGCCGCTCACTCAACTCGTCGGGAAATCCCTCGGTGCTGCCATGACCTCTCATCCGTCACAGCTCATCGGCGCGGATCCTTCGGGCCTGTCTCCGCACGAGTGCAGCGACCAACATGACGAGCAGGGCATCCGCAGCGGCCGCCCATGCCATGCCGACACCTGAGCCCGTGCCGGCGGTCGCGAAGTAGAGGGTTCCGATCCCGGCGACTCCCACGGCGCTCGCGAACTGCTGACCAGTCGCCAAGGCCCCCGATCCTGCGCCGGCGAGCTGCGGTGGCACGTCACCGAGCCCCGCGCCGACCAGCGAGGGCAGTACGACGCCGTTGCCCAGACTGATGACCACCACGATGACGGTGAGGCACGCAATTGAGGCATGGGAACCGGCGAACGCCGTCGCAGCGCCCAGCGCGACCAGTCCCCCCGCAGCAACAGCTGCGCCGGCGACGGTCGCCGCCTGCCCGTGGCGGCGCACCAACCGCGGCGCGAAGAGCGCGCTGATCGAGAAGCCGGCTCCGGCCGGCGCAAAGACGAGACCGGCCTGGAAGGCGGTCAGGCCCAGCGGGCCTTGCAACTGCAGAGCCAGAGTGAACATGTAGCTCCCGAAGCACGCCATGAACGCCGCGTTGGCGATGAAACCGGACCGGAACGAGGAGATCCGGAACAGCGTCAGGTCGAGCAGAGGCTGTCCCCCGCGCACGCGCAACACCCGCTGCCAGCGCAGGGTCGCCCAGAGCACCAGTACGGCGGCGAACATGGAAGCCCAGGTCCACCACCGCCAGCCCCAGGCACGTCCCATCGTCAGTGGGACGAGCGCGAGTGCGAGTCCGGTCGCGAACCCGAGCGCCCCGAGCGGGTCGAGGGCCGAGCGGCCTTCGACATGGGCGCCGACCCGGCTGGGCAACCGGCCCGCAAGGGCGGTGCCGACGATGCCGATGGGCAGGTTGACCAAGAAGATCAACCGCCACCCCAGGCCGGCAACATCGGCGGTGACGAGCAGGCCGCCGAGCACCTGGCCGGCGATGGAGCCCGCTCCGGCCGCAACGCTGTACCAGGCCATCGCTCGGGCCCGCCAATGAGCGTCCGTGCCGGCGGTGATCACCGCCAGCACCTGTGGCAACATCATCGCGGCGGCCAGGCCCTGCGCGGACCGTGCTGTGATCAGGAAGCCAGCATCGGTGGCTACTGAGCACAGAACCGATGCCGCCGTGAAGGCCGACATCCCCAGCCGCAGGACCCGCCGACGCCCATACAGGTCGCCGAGCCGACCCCCAAGCACCAGTGCCGCCGCGTAACCGAATGCATAGGCACCCACGATCAGCGCCAGGCTGGCCTGCCCTGCGGGCAGATTCCGCTTGATCGACGGGGCGGCCACGTTGACGACGAAGAAGTCGAACTGGGCCATGAACGTCGCAGACAGCAGGACCACAAGCCCTGCGGTCGTGACTGGGCGCGTCGTCTCGGCGGCGAGGTCGGACGCCACTACAGATGTCCTGGTCATTCGAACCTCTCACTGATGTGCAAACCGCGGGTGGCGCTGGTTGGCGAGCGACTCCCGCTGCCAGCGTCGCTCCGGAGACTTCCCTCAGTAGGGACTGGTAGTGCTGCAAAGCGCTCAGTAGCGCGGACCGGACGATGAACGTGTCGAGCGGGACGCCAGAGCAACGGTGAAAGCCCAGCTCGGTGAGGACCACCAGTGGCATGGTCGCCAGGACGGCGAACGTGGCCGCGAGCACCCCACCGGCCGAGGTGATCACACCACCGGTCGCGGACAGGGCGGTGATCGCACCTTGGCGAGAGCCGCAGCGGCCGGAAGCCTGTGCTCCTTGGCACCTCCGCCACGATCGGCACCGCTCAGCCTCTCCCGCGAGGCAGGATCCGCATGCCGATGGGCAACGCCTACCAGCTGGTCAGTGGCCCGGCGCGCGCATCAACCGGGTGCTGTTGTCGTTGAGCGCGATCCCGCCGCCGTCATCGACCACTGCGGTGCCGCCGAGGTTGACCACGCGCTTGCCGATCGCGCAGTTGGGCTCGAGGGCGAAGACCATCCCGGGTCGCAGGACGGTGTCCGAACCAAGGGCCGGGATGTCAAGGACGGTTCCGTAACTACTGCGTTCGGGGAGTTGGACCATGTGATCGCCGACGCCGATCAGGCCGAACGGGCTGATGCTGTGTACGACAGGGTGCACCTGCCAGCCGCCGGCCCGGCCCAGGGGGGCCTTCATGGCGTCCACGACCTCGCCGAAGGTGTTCCCGGCGGCGAGGTGCTCGACCCCGGCCAGGTAGGACTCCTCGGCGGCTGCAGCCGCGGTCTCGAAGTCGCGGTGCACGCGGCCGACAGCGATGGCGGGCTGGTGCTGGGTCTCCAGCATCCCGAAAGAGGAGAACACTTCGGCCAGTACGACGTCGCCCTCATCGATCGTGCGCGGCGGTTCGGGACGATAGGTCCACGCCGGGGGACCCCAGCCGACGAACTCCGGGCCAGAGCCCATCAAGATGCCGGTGCTGAAGCCGACGCCTGCGGCGCCGGCCTGCATCGCGGCGGCGTAGATCTCGTTCTCCTTCACACCGGGGCGGGTGGCCTCCAGCATGGCCTGGCACATCCTCTCCCCGACCGCTGCCGACCAGCGCACGACCTGCAGCTCCTCCTCGCTGCGGGCAGCGGTGATGGCGAAGAACGCGTCACCGACCGGGGTGAACGACGCCTGTGGGAGTTCTTCCAGCACGGTCTGCCAGGTGGCGTACGGCATGGCACCGTCGAAGTAGAACGGCGGGTAGGCCTCCAGCCCGACCACCCCGAACCGGGACCGGTCCAGTCCGCGGTCCTCGATCACCTGGACCAGGTTGGAGCCCAGCTTGCCCACATACATGTTCTCTGGGCGCACCCAGCCCTGGGTGTGGGTGTAGCCGGCCTGGATGTGGTCCTCCACGACGGTGGGCAGCGCCACCAGAGAGATGGGCTCCCCTCCTCGGGGCAGGATGACGATGGCCCCCGGACGCTCGTTCGTGAAGTAGGTGTCCGGCGCGAAGGACCCGGGGAAGGCCAGTTCACGATCGCCGTACACGATCAGGGCGTCCAGGCCGGCCTCGTCCATCAACCCGTTGGCCAGTGCCCAGCGCCGATCCCGCTCGGCCAGGGAGTATCCGGGAATGGTGATGCCGGCCGGGCCGGAGCGATCGACGGTGTGCGGAGTCGCGGTCATGGGGTTTCTCCTTTCAGGTGGTGGGTCAGGCGCGAGTGCCGGTGATGTGGGCAACGCCCAGCGGCAGTTTCGCGGTGCCGGTGAAGGTGTCGCCCTCGACCGTGCCGGTCACGTGCGCCTTCATCCGCCCCATGGGGGTTTTGATCTTGGCGGTGAACTCGACCGCGTCGCCGGTGAGGATCCCGCCGGAGAACTCCGAGCTGCCCTTGTCCGTTCCCAGCACCCCGCTCACCTCGGTACCTTCGGTCACCAGGTCGAGTGACCCGTGCTGCGGACCGATGGGCGTGTTCACCTGCACTTCATACCGACCGTCAACCGTCACGTGTTGCTTCCCTTCTCGATCAGCCGCCGGTCGTCCGGCGGACAACTGCTGACTCGCCTACCCTGCGATTTGCCCCGGCCACGGCACATCCGCCAGCTGGCGGACGTTGGCCGGGTGCTGCGCGGGCACTCTGACGGCATGGAGACCTTGCAGGCGAGGCAACCGGCGACTTCGACCCGAAGGCGGTAGCCACCATGACCACCGCACTCGTCGACGGCCTGCTGCTGCACATGCTCACCGATCCCGCCGGTCTGCGCGGAGCCACCGCGGTCCGGATGCTCGATGACCATCTGCAGCGGTACCTCCGCGACGTCACCAACGCTGACGAGCGAACCTACGACGCCGGTTCGGAAGGGCGACCGACGAACTCCGACCACCCATCGGCACCTGAGTGTGAACGGCAGGCAAGAGCGTGGTGCTCTGGTCCCTGCGATGAGCGATCGGCACGCGAAGGGTGCCACGCGATAGACTTGGCGGCGGTCGCGTTTGCGCCCCCACGAGCTCCGGCCAGTGGACGCGATCCCAAGGCACGAGCGCCTGTCGGAAGGACGATCGCTCGTGGTGACCCTCTTCGCTGTTGCCGCCGCCAGTTGGGCCGTACTCATGGCCGTAGCACCGCTACTGCAGGTCCGCCGGATGCTGCGACGGCACTCATCGGCCGACGTATCCATCGGCTACCTGTTGATCCTGCTCCCTGGGTTCGCGCTCTGGGTCGCCTACGGCATCGCCTCGTCGGATATCGCTCTCGTGATCCCCAACATTGTTGCCTTCACGGTGGCTACAGGAACGGTCGCCTGCGCGCTGCACCTTCGGGGCAGATACGGCGATTGACGACCACAAGAGGATCCGGCATGGTCCGTCGACGGCGCTACGTGGCCGACACCTCGGGCCTCCCGCGTGACGATCCGCCTACGACGATGCGGCGGCGTCGGCTCGAACAAGGTCGTCGACCATGACTCGCGCCGTACGCCGCTCGTTCTGCGAGGACACGTCCCGGCGCCCACCAGGACCCGGTTCGTCACCGGAGGCGCCGCCTGCCTATGCGCCGGCCAACTTGTTGAATTCACGCCAGGTGGAATCCTGGGATTCGAACCCGATCCCGGGCAGTGTTGGCAGCGCGATGGTGCCGTCATCGACCGTCGCACCGCCGGGCGGCCCGTTGAACGGGGCAAAGGCCCTCGGAGTGATCTCAGCTCCAGCCAGCCCCAGGGCAGACACGAGGTGAAGTGAGAACAGGTGCCCGCCATGTGGCCAGAATGCTTCAAGCGGCCATCCTGCTTCGGTCATGCCACTGACGATGCGAAGGCGTGAGGTCGGTGGCGGCATGATCCTCGTCCAACGCTGCGCTCACAACACGACCGAGCGCCGGACCGAGCTCCTCCGACGTATCGACAGTTGCTTCAATCGGTGGAACGGAGGTGCGCAGCACGCTCGCAGCGCAGTAGCGGTCACGTGCCCCCGGTACCTGAGACCACTGGGGCGGGAGATTCCGGGCTTTCCCGCTGGTCGGCAACTCCTCGCGCCATGACACTGCGTTCTTCCCTGGTGCACGGGTCAAAGCCTTGAGCATCAAGCATCTCCTGGATAGCGAGAGTCGAACGTTGTTGTCGTCGCAAGCTGCGATGGTCGGCCCAACGCCCGCCGGGCGCGAGGTCGGCAGGCAGGAAGTCTCGAGGCGCAGTGAAGATCCCCCTGGGCCTCGGTCAGTCGATGCCTTCGACGATGCGGAAGTCGCGCTCGACGCCGTCGGCGAGGGCGACCAGCGCCTCCTGGTACGCCGCGCTCTCGCGCGCCGCGACGGCCTGCTCGAAGCTGTCGAACTCGACCAGGACGGTGCGCTCGGCCGTTCCGGCGTCATGCGCCATGACCCGACCGCCACGGACGAAGGTCCGGCCACCCCCGGCCGCGACTGCCGCAGCGGCCAGCTTGTTGTAGGCAGCCAGCCTCTCAGGGTCCGAAATGGTGCGGTAGACGCTGACCCAGTAGCCCTTGGGCATGGAACCTCCAGTGTTGGGAATGAGTGCATCTGACGTACGAGTTGGTCCCGGACGAGCGTCGTCGGCTGACGACGACGCTGCCCAGGGGGCACCGGACGTTGCGGAGGACGTGGTTGCAGCTCGAGCCCTAGCCCGTCGGGCTCTGCTCGTCCGGGCGCGCTCATCGGCGAACACCACGGATGATTCGGTGCGGAGGTGACGGCCGTCGTTCTCTGTCCTCTTTGCCGCGGCCTCGACGATGGCCACGCCGACGCGACACGTTGCGTCACGGTCGCGGGCCAGGAGGCGCAGCCCGTCCTGCCAGGTCTCCAGCTGGAGTGGGTCAGTCACGGTCACCTACCTGCGCCACAGGAGCTTGACGGCCACCGATCCCGCGACACAGGGGAGAATGTCGACCGCCCCCAGCAGTGGCGCGAGGCCGACGTCTCCGGAGGTGTCCTTGATGAGCGAGACGGTCGACGCCAGCGCGGTCCCGAGCACGAACATCGCCGTGGCGGCCCATCGAGCCCATGGCCGCCCGGCTTTGACCGCCCAGATCGTCCAGACCCAGCTGACGATGGCCAGCGCTCCCACCACGGACAGGACGGCCAACCAGGCGGTGACGGCCGAGTCGATCCTGTCCTGCGTGTAGGTCGGGTATCCGTCGCGTACGTGGTGGGCCAGGACATGGCCGGTGTCCTGGTCGACGAACGGCGCGATCAACGCCACGATGGTGAGGAGCAGGCCGACGTACATCGCCCGGACGGCCGGCTGGTGTCGAGTGGTGCTGGTCACTGAATGGCCCCCTTTCGATCCGCGGTGGTCGGTCAGCGGACCGAGGTCAGCGGCTCTGCGGACCTCTCCTGGAGTGGCGTGAGCCGGGCGAGTCGACTCGGCCACCACATCCGGCCTCCGGCGTCGATCGTGAGCGCAGTAACCAGCACGGACCGGACGATGAACGTGTCGAGCAGGACGCCCAGAGCAACGGTGAAGCCCAGCTCGGCGAGGAGCACGAGTGGCATGGTCCCCAGAACGGCGAACGTGGCCGCGAGCACCAGACCGGCCGAGGTGATCACACCACCGGTGGCGGACAGGGCGGTGATCGCGCCTTGGCGGGTGCCGCAGCGGGTGGCTTCCTCACGGATGCGGGTCATGAGGAAGATGTTGTAATCGATGCCGAGTGCCACCAGGAACACGAACGCGTAGAGAGGCAGCGTGGTGTCGGCGCCTGCGAAGCCGAACAGGTGGCGGAAGGCCAGCGAGGACAGTCCGAGCGCGGCACCGAAGGACACGATGACCGTGCCGGTGAGCAGCAGCGGCGCGACCACCGCCCGCAGGAGCAGGCCGAGGATGACCAGCACGACGAGGAGCACCAGCGGGATGACCAGATTCCGGTCCCTGGTGGCGTAGCGTTCCACATCCTGGTTGAGAGCGGTTTCGCCGCCCACCTTGGCGTCTGCTCCGCGGACTGAGGCGAGGGCGGCACGGACACGGTCGACGGTGGCGGTGGCCGCGGGACTGTCGGGCCTGGCGGACATGCTCGCCTGCAGGTACGCCAGTCCACCCTTGACCACCGGTGCCGTGACGTCGGCGATGCCATCCATCCCGGTCAGGGCAGCCCGGATCTCGGGTGCTGCTGCAGCGTTGCCGACGACCGCGATCGGCTCGCCCTCCCCAGCAGGAAAGTGTCGAGCCACGATGTGCTCGGCGGTCACCGACGCGGGGGTGCCTCGGAAGGATTGAGCCGTGTCGAGCGGACCGATCTTGAAGCCCATGACACCCAAGGAGGCGCAGACGAGCAGAAGAGAGGTGACGATCCAGACTGCGCGCGGACGGCGGGCAATGAGCCGAGCGGTCCTTGCCCATCGGCCGTGACCTGTCGGTTCGGCGGAGCCGTAGCGGGGCCGAGCGGGCCAGAACACCCACCGGCCGCAGATCACCAGGAGGGCGGGCAGCAGGGTGAGCATGGCGAACAGACCACCCGCAAGGCCCAGTGCAGCCACCGGTCCCAGCCCGGAGATGTTTCCCGAGTCGGCGACCAGGAGGCACAGCATGCTCGCGATGACGGTCCCTGCGCTGGCGACGATCGCCGGACCGGCCTTCCAGAGCGCTGCTGCCATTGCCTGGTGGCGGTCGCGGTGGCGGTGCAGCTCTTCGCGATAGCGGGCGGTCAACAACAAGGCGTAGTCCGTGCTTGCGCCCAGCACCAGGATGACCAGGAGTTCACCGCTGTCCCCGCTCACCGTCAGGCCGTGCCGGGCGAGGAGGTAGATGATCCCCTCAGCCGCCATGAGCGCCGCTCCTGCGGAGATCAGGGGCAACAGCCAAAGCACCGGGCTTCGATAGGTGAGCAGCAGCAGTGCAACCACCACGAGCACGGTGGCCAGCACGAGCGTGCCGTCGATGCTCTTGACGGTGTCGAACTCGTCCGCGATGACGGCGGCCGGCCCGGCGACGTGGGCAGACAGCCCAGGGTCCCCGCGACGCGCGGTTGCCCTCAGGTGGTCGACGAAGGTGGGCGTGGCGCTGGTGTAACCGATGCGGGCCCCGACGATCGTCTCGATGGCGCTGTGGTCACGCGAGACCACCGGGCCGGTGACCCGGCCCCCGACCGCCGGCAACGCGGCGAAGGTGCGGGCATCAGCCGCGGCCTTGGCCCGGTCAGCGGCGGTGATGCCAGAAGACCGCTGGTAGATCACCACGGCTGGCTTCACGTTCTGGGGGACGAACCTCGACTGGAGATGCAGTTCTTGCGTGGACTGCGCTCCGGTCGGGAGGTAGGCGGACGGATCATTCACCTCCACACCCGACAGCTTGCCGGCCAGCGGGCCTGTCACGGCAAGCAGCAGCACCCAGCCTGCCAGTAGCAGCCACTTGCCGCGCCTACCGCAGGGCCAGGTCGCGAACTGCCGGAGTCTGTGCAACATCAGGTTTCCCTTCCTGCCGGAACGGCCATGCCGGTCCGGTCGTTGGGTCACCGGGCTGTGTACGTCGCGCAGTCGCTCGCATCGAGAGGTTCAGCCGGTGCTGGGACTCGGCGGGCCACCTCATGGCTCGTCGGCTCGTCGCCGTCCCTGAACGTCCCCATCGTGCGATCGGGGCCGATCCCCCCACATCCGCCAGCTAGCGGATTTGCTGGCGACGTCACGGCCGGTCAGGCGTCCACCGCCGCGGTCAGCGCTGTGTCACGGCTGAGCGGCCTGCTCGGGATGACGTCGCCGGGTCACCTCGGCGGCGAGCTCGGAACGCGACGAGATGCCCAGCTTGGCGAAGATGTGCGCGAGGTGGGTCTGCACGGTTCGGCGGGACACGTAGAGCCGCTCCCCGACCTGAGGGTTGGACAGGCCCTCAGCGACGAGGTCCGCGACCGTGAGCTCCGTCGGGGTGAGGCTTGCCCACCCACTGGAAGGACGGCCGCGGGCACCGTGCCGGCGGCGGCGGACACCTAGTTCCCGTAATGCCGCATCCGTGCGGGAGAGATCTCGGGTGGCACCCAGACGCTCGAAGAGGACTGCTGCTTGTTCGAACATGCCGCGGGCACGACCGGTTTGCCCCTCCCGCGCGAGTGCGACGGCGGCCTCTTCGGAGGTCAGAGCGAGCTCCAGGGTGCGCGGGGTGGTCCGGTAGCCTTCCACGGCCTCGATCAGGGCCTCAACCTCGTCGTCGGCCAGGCCACGGCAACGCACGGCAGCAGCCGCCAACCAACCGACGTCGTTCCTTGCAGCGACTTCCTCGACCGCAACCGCAACCTCAGCCGCCCGCCCGAGGTCACCGGCAGCGATGGCGAGGCGGATCAGATCCGGCCCGATCACCGGCTGTTCCAGCGCCAGCCCACAGCGGGTGCAGTGATCCCAGACATCTCCCAGCACCGCGAGCGCATCATCGGTCCGACCCTCGGCTTCGAGCAGCAGAGCCCGGGCCCACTTCGCCCAGTGTGTGCGGTACCGCGGCCCCGTGGCCTCCAGCTGGGTGAGCGCACGCCGGATCGACCCGGCGGCCCGTCGCAAGTCGTTGCGGTGGATCTCGATCAGGGCCTGCACGCTCTGTCCGAGGATGCGCGTGTACGCATGGCCGGTCTCGTCGGCCATCTCCGCGCTGGTCTCGAGCTCGGCCAGCGCGTCGTCCCACTCCCCCGCGAGGTAATGTCCGAGCGCGAGGATGTCGTGGTACTCGCCGGCGTGCCAGCGAACGCCGAGCTCTTCGCACGTCCGTCGGCCGGCCTCGAGGGACCGCATTGCCTCTTCGACCTCGTCGATCTCGAGCAGGATGTGTCCCCGGGCCACCTGCAGTGGATAGCGGTGCCCCAGGCGGGCCGGGCTCTCGTCTGCACGTCCCACCGCCTGATCGATGATGTGCACTGCGCGACGCAGGTGCCCTCCCCACTCCGCGGCGTCGGCCAGGGCGAGCATGGCCATGCTCGCGGCCAGTGGATCCCCCACCGACAGGGCCGCCGTCTTGGCGTGTTCGGCCTCGACGACCGCGCCGCTGAGGTCTCCCAGTGACAACCTCGCCATCGCTGCCCACGCCTGCACCCGCGCGCGCTCCGGGTTCGCCAGACCGGGCTCCTCCAGCGCCCGCTCGAACTCGGCCAGGCCCTCCGCCGCACGCCCCTGGCCGACGAGAGCATGCCCCAACACGATCCTGGCCGGGACTTCGGCGTCCGGATCGTGACTGCGGTCCAGCAGCGCACGGCACGCGTTCTCGGCCTCGGCAACCTGCGTCCACATCAGGTTGTCCGCCAGCTCGGCCAGCAGCCGGTCCCGACCAGCCTCGTGCGGACGCATCAGCTCGGCGGCCTGCCCCAGGAGGTCAGCCGCCACCTCGGGCGAGCTGGGGGCCGCCTGCCGCGCAGCCGTCACCAGCCACGCGGTGGCGTCGGTGTCGCCGACCGCCGCCCCGCGGCTCAGCTGCCCTGCTACCTGCAGCGCCGGTGCGCCGTGTGCAGCCAGGTGCTGGCCCGCCTCCCGGTGCAGGCCGCGGCGCACGCTCGCTGGCAGGTCCGAGTACACGGCCTCGCGGATCAGGTCGTGACGGAACCTCAGGTACGCACCGTCGTCCTCCAGGACGTGCGCCCGGATCGCGTCCATCAGCGCCAGTGACAGCTCCGTGGCCGGCCGGCCCGTGACCACCGACAGGTCCGTGAGGGAGAAGGCGGATCCGAGCAGAGATGCAGTCTGCAGCGTCTGCAGGGTGCGGGCGGGAAGGAAGCTGAGTCGACGCAGGATCGTCAGGCGGAGGGTCGGCGGAAGCGTCATCGTGGCAGCTTCCGCGCGCTCTTCCGCCACGCGGAGGCTGCCGTCCTCGGCCATCGCTGCGAGCAGCTCGGTGACGAACAGCGGATTGCCGGCGGCCCCTGCCACGTCAGCCAGCAGGCCCGGGCTCGGGGTCACACCGATCGTGTCGGCCACCAAGCGGGCCACCGCCTCCTCGGCAAGCGGCCTCAGGAAGAGGTGGTTCGCCCCGGACGCCCTCAAGGCCTGCGCGACCCGTTCGAAGTCCGGAGCGACCGGGGCAGGCCGGAAGCAGGCGACCAGTGCCACCGGCGCATATGCCAAGCGCCGGGCCATCGTGCCCAGGGTCAGCAAGCTGGACGGGTCGGCCCACTGCAGATCGTCGATGCCGATCAGCAACGGCTGGTCGAACGCGAGTTCCTCCACCAGGTCGGCCAACGCGTCGACGACCCTGAACTGCAAGCCCGGGTCACTGCTCACGGTGAGCGTGCCCTGGTCGCCGCCCCTGGACGTCAGCAGGGCGGCGATCTCCGCGCGGGCAGGGTCGGGCGTCGGCTCGGCGGCACCCAGAGCACGCGTGATCACCCCGAACGGGCGGGTGCGTTCCAGTTCCTCGGCCCGTCCTGAGAACACCCGCATGCCGCGGGCCTCGGCGTCCCTGACGACCTCCGCCAGCAGGCGGCTCTTGCCGATGCCCGGCTCGCCCTCGACCAGGCCGATGGCGAGGCATCCCCGAGCCGCCCGGTCAAGGACCTCACTGAGGGCAGCGGTCTCGCGCTCGCGCCCGATCAGGTCCGAGGCGGGCGGACTTGCAGGCATGGGCCTGATGCTAGTTCGGCCTCGTGGCGCTGTGACAGCGAAGTGCTGCGTCACCTCACGGTGTCCGCGAGGATCCAGGTGGGGCTGCGTCGATCGCCGCGTTGAGGGTGTGGAGCATTCCCAGCCAGCCGACGAACTCGACCTGGTGGTACTCACCCTGACCGGCTGGCCTCGGCCGATCGCCCAGCACCTGGATCCGGCCGGCCGGAGGGTCGAGCGTGTCGAGGGAGACGAGGATCCTCATCCGCCCAGCATTCGAGTGCGCGTCCACCGACACATCGGCCACGTGGCGGATGTGCCGGCACAGTTCGCCCAGGCAGCGTCAGCGACGTACTGCACGTGAAGCTGGAGGTTGCCTTGAAAGCGATCATCGTCGGAGGGGGTATCGGCGGTCTGGCCTCGGCGCTCGCGTTGAGGGACCGCGGCTGGCAGGTGGAGCTCCTGGAGCAGGCGTCGGAGTTCTCCGAGGTCGGCGCCGGCCTGTCGTTGTGGCCCAACGGGATGCGGGCGCTGCAGGCGCTCGGTGTCGACGAGGCCGTCCGTGACCGGGCCGTGCTGGCGGGCCAGACCTCCATCCGCGACGCGTCGGGGCGACAGCTGTCCGGCACCGACACGGCCCAGCTGCAAGCCCGCTACGGTCCGATGGCGATCATCCACCGAGCCGAGCTCGTCGCGGTGCTCCGCGCTGCCCTCCCTGACGAGGCCCTGCACCTCGATGTCACCGTGACGAGCGCGGCTGCCGACGGGACCGTGACGCACTCCGCGGGCGAGTCCGTCGGTGACCTCGTAGTGGGAGCGGACGGCATCCGAAGCGTGGTGCGGTCATCGGCCTGGCCCGAGACGGGTCCACCTCGGTACGTCGGCTACGCAGCCTGGCGGATGGTCACCCCGCCGGTTCCGACCGATGGTCTCTCGGAGTCGTGGGGCGCGGGTCGGCGCTTCGGCTACGCGCCGCTCGTCGATGGCCGCGTCTACTGCTTCGCCGTCGCGAATTCTCCCGAGGGGGCGCCCAGCGGTGGGCTGGCCGCGCTGCGCGCGAGTTTCGGTGACTGGCACGACCCCATACCCGAGCTGCTCGCCGCCGCCGACCCGGAGGCGGTGCTGCACAACGACCTGTACGAGCTGCCGGCGCTCAAGAGCTACACGACCGGCAGGCTCGCCCTGCTCGGTGATGCCGCACACGCCATGACGCCCGACATGGGACAAGGTGCGTGTCAGGCTCTGGAGGACGCCGTCGTCCTCGCCAAGTCCCTGGGCGGGTCTCTGGGCGGGTCTCTGGGCGGCGAGCGTGGTCTCGAGGAGTACGACCACCTGCGCCGCCGGAGGACCCAGTGGATCGCCCGACGCGCACATCGGATCGGTGCAGCCGCTCAATGGCAGTCGCCCGCGGCGGTGTTCCTGCGCAACAACCTGCTCCGTTCGCTGCCCCGCTCCTCGTTCGCTCGCTCCCTCGCGCCGGTCCTGGACTGGGAGCCCTGACGCCGATCGCGCGTCCCGACATCGACGACAGGTCGAACCACAGAGGAGGTTCACATGCTCTACACGGTCGAGTGCAGCTTCGCGGAGCCCGCCCGGGAGGCCGAGTGGAACGACTTCTACTCCGAATCCAAGCTGCCGAAACTCGTCTCCGTCACCGGGTTCCACACCTCGCAACGGTTCGGTGCGGTGAGCAGCGGATGCCCCACCTACCTCGCTGTCCATTCGGTCGATGGTCCGCACGTGCTGAACAGCGAGGAGTACCTGCGAAAGGGCGGCGGCAGCTTCGCCCGCTGGCAGGCCGACATCACCGACTGGCACCGCAACCTGTACGACGGGCTCGACCGAGCGCCGGAGGTGAGCACGGACGAGTACCTGCTGCTGAGCGCGGTCGGCCCTGGGCCGCTGGCTCGGCTCGGACTCACCGCTGCGGCCCTGCACGCGACCGACCTGGAGAGATCCCCCGAGCGACGCTGGCTCGCCCGGTCGACCGACACCGGACCCGATGTCCTTGCCGCTCTTCCGAAGGGTGTCCACGCATACGTCCCGATGACCCCTCGGCTGACGGGTGTCCAATCCGCGGCATCCCCGGGCATCCTCTAGCCGGCCATGCCGAACGTCACCGTCTACATCTCCTCGGAGGCGATGCCCGCAGCTGAGGTGCTCGAGAGTCTCGCCGAGCGGTGCACCTTCTTCTGCACGAGCACCCTGCGAGCCGCTTTCGAGAACGTGCACGTCATCTTCGTCGAGGTTCGACACGGCCGGGGCCACCCCGTCTTCGTGGAGGTCCTCCTTCGCGACGAGACCTTTCGTCCCGCCTCGGTCATGGATCGGTTCGTGCAGCAGGTGGACGGGGTGTTCCGGCAGCAGACCGGACTCGTCGCCCGTATCCGTTGCTTCGCCTTCCCTGCGCCCGATGTCCATGCCCTCAACTGACCCGGAGCGACTACCGAACATGACCGAAGCCGACTTCCCGACCTGGCAGATCGGCGACTACACGATCACCTTCCTCAGTGATGGCCATCTCGCGGCGAGCATCGATCTTCTCCAGGGCATCGAACCCGAACAGGCTTCCGCGATGCAGCACGACGCAGGATTGAGTGACGAGTCGCCGATGCACATCAACTGCTACCTGGTGCGGGGATCGGGTCGCACCATCCTCATCGACGCAGGCGCCGGCGGCATCAAGCAGTGGGGCGGCGACTTGGCGCGTGCCCTCCCGTCGGCGGACGTACACCCGTCGGACGTCGACACCATCCTCGTCACACATGCGCACCCTGACCACGCAGGAGGATTGACGGACTCGTCCGGCAGCGCCGTCTTCTCGAACGCGGAGCTGGTCCTCAGCCGCCGGGAAGTCGAGTTCTGGAAGGACGACGCCAACCTGGCCCGTGCCAGCCAGCGGGCTCGCGGCAACTTCCTGATCGCCCGCAGAGCCCTCGGTGCCTATGCGGACAGAATTCGCACGACGAATGGTGGCGAGGTTCTTCCGGGGATCTCCGCGGTCGCACTGCCCGGACACACCCACGGACACACGGGCTACCTCCTCGGCTCCGGGGACGAGAGCGCCATCGCCTGGGGAGACACCGTGCACTTCCCTTCAGTCCAGATCAGGCACCCGGACGTGTCGGTCACACTGGACAGCGATCCCGTGCGCGCCGCCGAGACGCGTTCCGAGCTCCTCGAGCTCGTCAGCTCCGAACACCTCCTGGTGGCGGGCACTCATCTCCACCAGGGGTTCGCCCATGTGGAACGAACTCCTGAGGGCTACCGAATCGCGGACGACGCGTGACCGTAGGCGCCGGGCTCCTGCCCCGCAGGCTGGTCCGTGCCTCCGGAGGCCCCCGTTACGCCGCCGCCCTGGCCGTGGACGCCGTCGGCAGCGGCCTGTTGCGGCCCTTTCTGCTGCTCTACGGGGTGGCGGTGCTGCGGCTGTCCGCGCCGGTCACCGGCGGCGCCATGACGGTCGGCGTCGTCGCGGGTCTGGCGTGCGTGCCCGTGGTGGGCCGATGGCTCGACCGCGGCGCACGCAGCACTGCAGTGGCGGCATCGATATCGGTGCGGATGCTGGGCGTCGCAGTGCTGCTGATCATCCCGGCGGGGCACGCCTGGCTGTTCGCGACGGCGACACTCCTGTTCGGGGTCGGCAACCAGGCATTTCCGACCGCCAACGCAGCCGTCGTGGCCACGGTCGCCCACGGACGCGAACGCGACACCGCGCTCGCCGGCTGCCGGGCCCTGCGCAACGCCGGCCAGGGCGTGGGCGCACTCCTCGCCATGACCTGCTTGGCGGGCGGTCCCACGGCGATGCGGGCGCTGGCAGCCGTCACCGGACTCGCCTATGTCGGCGCGGCGACCCTGGCGTGGTCGGTGCACCTCCGAGCGCAGCCGGTCGCCACTCCGGCCAACGTCAGGACAGACACGACCGCGCCTCGGATGGGCGCACTGCTGGCCGCCAACGTGGTCTATGCCTTCTGTCTGAACGTCCCTGAGATCGCGCTCCCTCTGGTACTGGTGACTCAGATGCACGCGTCCGCAGCGTGGTCGGCAGCCATCTTCGTGGCCAACACGGTACTGGTGGTCACCCTGCAGGTTCCGGTCACCGTCCTCATGTCCCGGTTCTCCCGGCGGACCGCGATGGCTCTCGCCGGCGTGGTGCTCACCGCCTCGTACCTCGGCTTTCTGGCGGTCACCTCACTGGGAGGCGACCGGGGTGCCCCCGCAGTCGCAGCGGTGTCCGTCGTCTGCACCCTGGGCGAGATCCTCTATGCCGGCAGCGCCACCGCGCTCGCCGCGCACCTCGCCCCCGCCGCCGGCCTGGGACGCACCCTCGCTCGCTTCCAGCTCTCGACAGGCGTGGGCCTCGCCGTCTCCCCGGCAGCTATCGCCGCTCTGGCGCCCCACGGCCCGACAGTGCTCTGGGGCAGCCTCGCCGCTGCGACGCTCCTCTCCGCCTCAGCCGTTGCCGCCGACCGGCTCGCCGGGGACGACGTTGCGTCGCCGACGCCGCGCGTGGACAGGTTCTCGAGTTCCACTGCCAGCTCGGGCATGTGCCCCCGTGCAGAACCGCCACCAGCCCCACACCGATCCGGCCCTTCCGGCCCTCAGCACCCGGTGGCGTGACACTTCGGGACCCTGGGACGTCGAAGGGAGAGGAATCGTCAGGTCGAGGAAGGAATGGACATGGCAACGAACGAGAAGGACGAGGCCGCGATCCGCCAGCGGATCGCCGACATCGTCGACGCACTTGGGGACAAGGATCTGGAGGCGCTGAGTCGTCCCTACGCGCCCGATGTCGTGTCCTTCGACGTCGAACCCCCGCTGCAGCATGTCGGAATCGCTGCGAAGCTGAACAACTGGGAGAAGGTGTTCGCACACTTCCAGGACGTGGAGTACGAAGTGCGGGACCTGCGGGTCATCGTTGGCGACGGGGCTGCGTACGCCTTCGGCTTCGGCCGGTTGAGCGGCACACTCACGAACGGGGTGACCACCAGCGGAATGTGGGTCCGGGCGACCTTCTGCTTCCGGAAGGTCGGCGGTTCGTGGTCGATCGCGCACGACCAGGTCTCCGTGCCGCTGGACATCCCGAGCGGCAGGGGTGTGACCGATCTTGCGCCGTGAAGCTCCGCACTCGCTGGTGCGACGCCGCAACCACAGGCCCTGGACGGGTCCTCTCACCCCTGGTCGGTGCACTGCAAGATCGTGCGCCGGCACGCGTCACAGCGCCCGCAGGTCGCTGTCAGCCGGTGAGCACGGCGTGGATGTCCAGGTCGATCGTGATCGTGTCGGACACGACCGCACCCCACGCAGCCATCGGTGCTGCGACCCGGAAGTCACGCCGACCAATGCGTGTCGTCGCGGCGAACTCCGCCCTCGTGCCTTCGGCATCAGTGAAGAAGCCACGCGGTGCGAGAGCGAGCGGGACCGGCTCGGTCACGTCGTTGAGCGTGAGCACGCCGTCGACGAGCAGGCCTTGGTCCGTCGGTCGCAGGCTCCCGGACCGGTATGTCGCATAGGGGTTTGCTGTGAGATCGAGGTAGCTGCGGCGGAGGTGCTCGTCGCGCCTGGCGTTCCCCGTGTCGATCGACGCGATGTCGATCGACACATCGAGGGTCGATTCCAGCGGCCGCTGTCCCGTGACGATCAAGGCGTCGTACCCGGTGAACCGACCTCGCACAGGGGTGAACATCTGGCGGATGGCAAAGCCGACCCTCGAGCGGTCGCGGTCCACGGCCCATGTCCCGGCGCGGTAGCCCGGCAGGCTGAGCTGGTCTGCTGCTGATGTCATCGATGCTCCTCGGCGTGGGTGGACTGCTACCGGGTCCGACGACCGAGCCACCCGAAGTGTCAGGGCGGGCCTCACATCTCCGGACACTTCCTCGTCGGAACAGGTGAGAGACCATTGGGAAGGAGCTCGTATGAGACCGGACGTGGACCAGCCCGTTGAGCCGGGCTCGCGCGCCGCGGTCCTCATGGCCGAGCGCGGCGCGCTGACCAACCTTGCCTACCGCATGCTCGGATCACTGACCGAGGCCGAGGACGCGGTGCAGGAGGCGTACGCGCGCTGGTTCGCGCTCGCAGCCCCGCGACAGGCGGAGATCGCTTCGCCAGGCGCCTGGCTCAACACGGTGGTCAGCCGTATCTGCCTGGACGTGCTGAGCTCTGCCCGGACAAGGCGCGAGCGGTACGTCGGCGCGTGGATTCCCGAGCCGCTGCCCGATCGCACCGAGTGGGCGGGCGGCAGCGCCACGCATGCTGCGCCCACCGACCCGGCCGACCGGATCACGCTGGACGAGTCCGTCGACATGGCCTTCCTGGTCGTGCTCGACTCGATGACTCCCGCCGAGCGGGTGACCTTTCTGCTCCACGACGTCTTCCGCTACTCCTTCGCCGAGGTCGCACGAACTGTCGGACGATCCCCAGGCGCGTGCCGCCAGCTCGCGTCGTCCGCACGCCGCCGCATCGGACACGCTCGGCACACGGCTGTGCCGGCCCGCCAGCGCGCAGCCCTCGTGCGCGAGCTCAAGCAGGCTTGGCAGGCGAACGACGTCGGCGCACTGGTGAGGCTGCTGGACCCCGAGGCAACCGCCATCGCCGACGGCGGGGGGCGGGCCATCGCTTCCCCGGTGCCGATCGAAGGCGGCCAACAGGTCGCGGAGCACCTGGCCCACATCGCAAGCCTCGTCACGCACCTCGACCTGCTCGAGCGCACAGTCAACGGCCAGCCCGGACTGGTGATCATGGACGGCCATGATCTGCTGGCGGTCTTCGCCTTCGGGTTCAGGCAGGACCGGATCCAGCGGATCTGGGCTATGCGCAACCCCGACAAGCTACGGGCGTGGACAGGGCTGTGACCTGACCTCCGCCGCCACGACCACCACCGCCGGTGCCGGCGTCATGGCGGCGAGGTGGCCGGCACATCGGCCAGTTGTCCGACGTCGACGGCGGATACAGGTGCGCGCCCGCCGCGGCCGGCAGCCGCCAGGTCCTCCAGCGACTCGGGGACCGGCGAACGCGGGCAGCTGCCCCGGGCATCGGCGTACGGCGTCCCGACGCTCCGTCCGGGGCCAGGACGTCGAGTCGAGAAAGTCGGTTGGCCGCCTCTCCGACCAGTTCGGCGACGTAGCCGGCAGTGAGGTCCGGTGTGACCGGGCTGGGCCGGGCCCGGCTCGACCCGGACGTGTGGTTCATGACCCACGTGCTCGCCGACGGCGACGACTACCTGCTCGGCGTGACGGACCAACGCCGACAGCGCCTCCCCGGTGATGTCTCAGTCGTAGAAGGACGAACGGTTGAGGATGGACCGCTTCCAGAGCAGGTTGCGATCCGCCTCACTCAGCCCGGCGGCGTCCGCAGCCTCGGACCAGTGGTCCTGCACCGTCGAGACGACGCGCTCGACGATCTGTCTCGCCTCGGGTCGAGAGAGGCCGTAGTCGGCTGTCGCGGCTACGCAGACCGAGAACCGGCTTGCTCGGCTGCCGTCACGACCGATGTCCATCGCCTGTGCGGACGTGCCGGTCGACCGGGGCTGTGGCGTCAGGTCGAACGCGGGGGTGAGCTCGAGGCTCGTCCCGTCCCAGAACGCTGCGTGGTTGCGTGCGTGGTCGTCGTTGTTGCCGATCGCGATGTTGAAGACGATGCGCTCGAAGAGTCGGCGACCGATCTCCAGCGGTGCGCGGCCCCACTCACGAAGGACGTCGAGCGTGTCGGGGTACGACCCGTAGCGCGCGCCGAGGAGCGCGTCGAGACCGAGCAACGTCAGACCCGAGACGACGTGACGGCGCCGACCACCGGTCGGACGGTCGAACCGCTCGATGAGCAGCACATCCCGGCCCATGGACCTGATGACGCGTGCTCGGGGCACCTCGATGCCGCAGAGGCGGGCGAGCTCGATGGCGACGGCTTCGGCTCGGACCCAAGGGTGTACGTCGGTCGACACCGACAGCTTGGCGATGTACTCGACGCCGGCGTCGTCGCTGATGAGGACCTTCGGGTGAGCACCACCGACAGCGGTGCCGTTCATCAGGGCATCGCCGATGGCCGGGTCGAGTGGCTCGCCGGCGAGGACCTTCTCGGCTGCGTCGTTCAGCTCGTCCAGACCGGCTGTGTCCATCCGAGGGCGGCACTCCTCGGGGCTCTCCTGGAAGTCGAGGGCGCCGAGCCGGTTCGAGCCGTAACGGCAGCTCGGGTGCGTAGAGGCTGATCGCCTTCTCGTTGTCGAGGTACGACCGCGCGTAGGTGAACTCCAGGCGATCGGCTCCGACACGGTCGATTGCCCCCGCCACCACTAGCACTAGATCCCAAACAATGCATAAGGAGGAGCACCGCTGGCTGAGGCACGGGGCCGTCTCTCCTGGCGCAGGGTGCCGGGACCATCACCACGTTCAGAACCTGGGTCCGACGGAAGGCCGGTGCGCAGATCGTGCGCGATTTCCGCCCAGATGGGTGAGTGTCGGCAACGCTCGAAAATGAGGCCGATCCGACGCTCGAAAACGAGGCCACCGGTTCGTGCTGCCTAGTCTGCCGTGTCTTGGGTCTTGATGCTGGGCAGGGTGTCGATCCCGCGGTTGCGTAGCCGGTAGCTGGCGCCCTTCAGGGTCAGCACGTCGGCGTGGTGGACGACGCGATCAATCATCGCCGCGGCGACGGCTTGGTCACCGAAGACACCGCCCCAGCCGCTGAAGGGCAAGTTGGAGGTGAGGATCAGCGAGGCGTGTTCGTAGCGGCTGCTGACCAACTGGAAGAACAGGTTCGCGGCGTCCTGCTCGAAGGGCAGGTAGCCGACCTCGTCGACGATGATCAGCCCGTAGCGCCGCAACCTCGCGAGCTCGTTCGGCAGCCGGCCAGCGCGGTGGGCGTCGGTGAGCCGGGTGACCCACTCGGTCGCTGTCGCGAACAGCACCCGGTGGCCGTGATGCGCGGCCGCGATCCCCAGACCGGTGGCCAGGTGGGTCTTGCCGGTGCCGGGCGGTCCCAGGAGCACGACGTTGCGTGCTTCGGTGAGGAACCCGCCCGATGCCAGGGACGCGATCTGTTGACGGACAGCTGGTTGGGCGTCCCAGTCGAACTCCTCGAGCGTCTTCCTCGACCCGAACCCAGCGGCCCGGATCCGCAGCTGGGCACCGGATGCGTTCCGCGCGGCGACTTCACGGTCGAGGACCGCAGCGAGGTACTCCTCATGGGTCCACCCCGCGTCGCGGGCGTGATCGGCCAGCCGGCCAGCGGCTTCGGTGATCCGAGGCGCCTTCAACGCCGACGCCAGGTAGGTCAATTGCTTGAGCGCCTCGCCGGCTTCGGTCTTCTTCGTGGCCATCAGGCGACCTCCCCGTCGCTCAACCCGCCCGCAACGCCATCGGTGAGCCCGCCGTCGATCAGGCCGAAGGCACGGTCGTAGTCGGCCAGATCGCGGGTGAGGTCCCGGGCGAGCTCCTCCTGCGGATCGGCGGCCGGTCGGGGTAGCTGGTACTGCTCGCGCAACACCTTCGCGGCTGCGACATGAGCCGGGTCGGTAACCGTCGTCCCACGTGCCCAGACCCGGTCGTGAGCAGCGACCAGGCGTCCGTCGTGGCGGACCTCGACGCGGGCCAGGTCGGCGGTGACCTCGACGAACCGGCCGATCACGTTCGGGTCGACGGAGTAGTCGTTGCTGTCGACGCGGACGTAGTAGTCACGTCCCAGCCGGAACCGATTGACCCACCCCACCGCGGGCGCCACCGGTGGCAGCGGCAGCATCGCCGCCCTGTCGACGTCGAGCAGATCGACCGGCCTGGCCTTGATCGTGCGCACCACCCTCGCGTTCGCCGTGGCCAGCCAATCGGTGAACTGGGCGTCGAAGTCGGCCGGCGAGCTGAAGTCCCGCCCGGGCATGAAGGAGGTCTCGAAGAACCCGTTCCTGCGTTCGACAACGCCCTTCGATTCGGGGTCATAGGGCTTCAGTCGCTGCAGCGTGGTGGCCAGGGTGCCGGTGAACGCGCCCACGCCTTCGGCGTGCCGCTTGCCCCGGCCGATGCCGGACTCGTTGTCCCAGATCAACCTGCGCGGAACCCGACCCAACTGCTGCAGCAGCAGCCACATCGCCAGCAGCAGATCCTGGGTGTGCCGGGTCGGGATCATCTTCGCGACCATGAACCGCGAGTGCGCGCACGTGATCACCATGACCGGCAGCAACGACGTGCTGCCGTCCTCGAGCGGGATCTTCTTCGGCGGGAACCACAAGTCGCACTGAGCCGCGTCCCCGGCCAGCCAGGTCAGCCGGTCCGACGGGTCAACCGGGCGGTGTTCAGGCCGAAGTTGGCGCACATGCTCGCGGAACCACGCGATCGACCCAGTCCACCCGACCCGCTCGGCGATCACCGTCGCCGGCATGTCTGGCGTCGTGGCCAGCAGCTGCCGCACGGCCGGTTCGAACGGCGTGAACGACGTCGGCACCGCTGGGCGCTCGTACTTCGGCGGCCCATCTGAGGCCACGGCCCGCGCGACCGTCGACCGCCCGATACCCAGGTCCCGCGCGACCTGACGCTGCGGAACACCGTCCGCCACCAGCCGCCGGATCAGAGCCCAATCCTCCACAGAGATCACCCATCCAATCTGTCTGGGTGGCCTCGTTTTCGACCGTCGCTATGGCCTCGTTTTCAAGCGTCGTCGACA
>JBAUWD010000044.1:0-3340 GCA_049583575.1 Nocardioides sp. | reverse complement strand
CCCGCGGGTCGCGGCACCGAACGGCTCGTGGTCCTGGTGCTCCTCCTCGTGCCGGTGGGGCAGGCCCTCGGCACGAACGTGCCCCTGGTGTACGTCGCCGGCGAGTGCCTCGCGATGTGGGTCGCCGGGGTGGTCGTGCTCGCCTCGCGGCCGGGGCGGCCGAGCTGCTCGTCGTACGCCGTCGCGGCCGACGTGGCCGTGCTCGTCGTCGCCGTGGCCGCGATCGCGGGCACCACCACGATGATGACCCCCTTCAAGACCACCGGCTTCCGGAGCGACACCACCTCGGTCGGGGCGCTCGGCGTACGCCTCTCGCCCGGCGTCGCCCGCCAGTACGCCGCGCTCCAGCGCTCGCTCGCGCCGTACGTCACCCGCGGCGTCACGCCGATGTTCACCCTCGACGAGCGCGCCGGTCTCACCTATCTACTCGACGGCGTCCCGATGGGCTCGACCTGGACCGACTCGGGCACTCCCGACCGCACGGCCGGCATCCTCGAGCTCGCCTGCCGCAACGGCGACGTCGACACCACCCACCCGCCCGTCCTCCTGTTCGACCGGACGCCCGACCCGGCGGTGGTCCGGGCGCTGGGCAGGTGCGGCTACGCGTTCCCCCAGGACTTCCGGGCCCTCCATGTCTCCGGCGGGCCACCGGGCATCAGGGTCTATGTCGCGGCGGCCTCCTGAGCCACACTGCTGCGAAGGGGCAGGAGGGCGCAGCGAGCTGGTCGGCTCCCACACCGCGCTGCGCCGGGCCGTCGACATCGGGTGAGCACGCACGTGGCAGGGTGAGGTCTCGTGTCCTCGCCCTTGCGACCTGCCGACTGGTGGCGGGACGCGGTCGTCTACCAGGTCTACCCGCGCTCCTTCCAGGACAGCGACGGCGACGGCGTGGGCGACCTGCCCGGGATCACCAGCCGGCTCGACCACCTGGCGCTGCTCGGCGTCGACGTCCTCTGGCTCTCACCGGTGTACCGCTCGCCGATGGACGACAACGGCTACGACATCAGCGACTACGAGGACATCGACCCGCTGTTCGGCACCCTCGCCGACCTCGACGTCCTGATCGCGGGCTGTCACGAACGC
The DNA here is from genome assembly GCA_049583575.1 of Nocardioides sp. Taxonomy (GTDB): domain Bacteria; phylum Actinomycetota; class Actinomycetes; order Propionibacteriales; family Nocardioidaceae; genus Nocardioides. The sequence goes on along the minus strand of JBAUWD010000044.1, from coordinate 2,257 downwards.
GGCATCCGCGTCGTGATGGACCTCGTGGTCAACCACACCTCCGACGAGCATCCGTGGTTCGTGGAGTCGCGTGACCCGGCATCGCCGAGGCGCGACTGGTACTGGTGGCGTCCGCCGCGCGACGGCGGGGCTCCGACCAACTGGGAGTCCGTCTTCGGCGGCTCCGCCTGGGAGTACGACGAGCGCAGCGGGGAGTACTACCTCCACCTGTTCAGCCGCAAGCAGCCCGACCTGAACTGGGAGAACCCCGAGGTGCGCGCCGCCGTCCACGCGATGATGCGACGGTGGGTCGAGCGCGGGGTCGACGGCTTCCGCATGGACGTGATCGACCTGATCTCCAAGGACGTCTCGCTGCCCGATGGCGAGCCCGTCGACGAGCGTGGTCTGGCGCCCGCTCGCGGGGTCGCCGACGGCCCGCGGCTCCACGAGTTCCTGGCCGAGATGAACCGTGAGGTCGGGCTCCGCGAGCAGCACCTGCTGACCGTCGGCGAGATGCCGAGCAGCACGGTGGCGCTGGCGCGGGACGTCACCGACCCCGCACGCCGAGAGCTCGACATGGTGTTCACCTTCCAGCACGTCGGTCTCGACGAGCGGCGCGGTGAGGGCAAGTGGGCGCTGCGGGACCTCCCGCTGCCCGAGCTCAAGACCACCCTCGCCGCCTGGCAGGAGGGGTTGGCCGACGTCGGCTGGAACTCGCTGTACTGGGACAACCACGACCAGCCGCGCGCGGTCTCGCGGTTCGGCGACGACTCGCCCGAGCACCGGGTGGCCTCGGCCAAGACCCTGGCCACGGTGCTCCACCTGCACCGCGGCACGCCGTACGTCTACCAGGGCGAGGAGCTGGGCATGACCAACGCCGGCTTCACGCGGATCGACCAGTACGTCGATCTCGAGTCCCGCCACCACTTCCGCGACGCCGTGGCCGCCGGGCAGCCCGAGGCCGAGGTGCTGCGGGCGCTGGCCGCCAAGGGCCGGGACAACGCCCGCACCCCGATGCAGTGGGACGCGGGCGAGCACGCCGGCTTCACGACCGGCACGCCGTGGCTCCCCGCGAACGCCAACCGCGACGTGATCAACGCCGAGGCCGCCGTCGCCGACCCCGACTCGGTCCTCCACCACTACCGGCGGCTGATCGAGCTGCGCCACCGCGACCCCGTCGTGGTGGACGGCCGGTTCGAGCTGCTGCTCCCCGAGCATGCCCAGGTGTGGGCCTTCACCCGGTCTCTCGAGGGAGTGCTGCTGGTGCTGGCCAACTGCTCCTCGGAGCCGGTCACAGTCGGGTCCGGGGCCGTCCCGGAGCTGACCGGCTCGGAGGTGCTGCTGCCGACGCACCCACCGCCGTACGGCGTCACGCTGCGGCCCTGGGAGTCGCGCATCCACCGGATCCGCGGGTCGTCCGCCTGAGCGGCCACTAGAGCAACCGCTGAAGCGGACGACCCGGAGGTCAGAGGGCGAGGCGGCGGCGTACGACGTCCGCGAGCCGCTCGGCCACCGCCAGCGCCTCCTCGGACGAGCCGGCCTCGACCATCACCCGCACCAGCGGCTCGGTGCCCGAGGGGCGCAGCAGGATCCGCCCGGTGTCGCCGAGCTTGTCCTGCTCCCGCGAGACCGCCTCGGTCAGCTCGGGGTCGTCGGCGCGGCTGCGGTCGACGTCGGGCACGTTGACCAGCACCTGCGGGAGCCGGGTGACCACGCCGGCCAGCTCGCGCAGCGACGAGCCGGTGCGGGCCATCCGTTGCAGGACGTGGAGCGCGCTCAGGATGCCGTCGCCGGTGGTCGCGTGGTCGCTCATGATGATGTGCCCGGACTGCTCCCCGCCGAGCGTGTACCCGCCGTCGCGCATCGCCTCGAGCACGTAGCGGTCACCGACCGCGGTCTGGTGCACCGTGATGCCGGCGCGCTGCATGCCCTGGACGAAGCCCAGGTTGCTCATCACGGTGGCCACGACCGTGTCGTGGGCCAGGCGGCCACGCTCGTGCAGGTCGACGGCCAGCAGTGCCATCATCTGGTCGCCGTCGACGGTCGCGCCGGTGCGGTCGACCGCCAGGCACCGGTCGGCGTCCCCGTCGAGGGCGAAGCCGGCGTCGGCGCCGTGCTCGAGCACCGCCTCGCGCAGACCGGCGAGGTGGGTCGAGCCGCAGCCCTCGTTGATGTTCACGCCGTTGGGCTGGTCGTTGATCGCGAGCACCGCGACCCCCGCCGCACGCAGTGCCCGCGGCCCGACCTCGGCCGCCGCGCCGTTCGCGCAGTCGAGCAC
>JBAUWD010000043.1:0-7782 GCA_049583575.1 Nocardioides sp. | reverse complement strand
CACCGGGAGCTTGTGGTGGGTGCCCCAGAGGCGGGCCAGCCGCGCCACGGACTGGTTGGCGAGGGCGTCGCTGGACCCAGCCGCGGCCAGCACCAGCGCGTCGAGCTCACGGACCCGCGCTGCCTTGAGCGCCTCACGCATGCGTACGTCGAGCACCTCCAGGAAGCAGGGCTCGAGGCCCAGGATCGAGGTGGCGCGGACCTGGAGCGTCTCGTGGCGGGCATCGGCCTCGGCGACCGCGGCCGGGACGTCGACGTTCGCGTGGTGCGCGTCGGTCAGGAGCAGGGGCACGACCACGACCTCCTCGAACCGGGCGCGGGCGAGCTTGTCCACGACCGTGGTGAGGGAGGGCTTCGAGAGCTCGAGGAACGCGGTCTCGATGCGCAGGTCCGGCCGGAGCGCACGTACCTCGTCCATGAGTGCCTTGATCGTCGTCGCGGACCTCGGGTCACGGCTCCCGTGAGCCAGGGCCACCAGTGCAGGAGCGGCCATCAGCGCGGCCTCCTCTCGTTGTTCACCTTCTGGTTGTGGCAACCGACGACGCTGTCGATCTGCATGTGGGTCTGGGGACGGGACATCAGTGGATCCCGCACTCGGTCTTGGTGGTGCCGGCCCAGCGGCCGCTCCGCGGGTCGTCACCGGGCGCGACCCGACGGGTGCAGGGGGCACAGCCGATCGACGGGTAGCCGTCGTACACGAGCGGGTTGACCAGGACGCCGTGCTTCGCGATGTAGCGGTCGACGTCCTCGTCGGTCCACCGGGCGAGGGGCGAGACCTTGACCTTGCCCTTGCGGGCGTCCCACCCGACCACCGGTGCGATCACCCGGTGGCGGGTCTCGGCGCGGCGCAGTCCCGTGGCCCACGCGTCGTACTCCTGCAGCGCCTCGGCCAGCGGTTGCACCTTGCGGAGCCGGCAGCACAGGTCGGGGTCGCGCCTGAAGAGCTCGGGTCCGTACTCGGCGTCCTGCTCGGCCACCGTCTGGCGCGGCGTGATCGAGATCAGGTTCACACCCATCGTGGCGCCGACCGCGTCGGCGGTGCCGATCGTCTCCACGAAGTGGTAGCCGGTGTCGAGGAAGAACACGTCGATGTCGGTCGCGACCTGTGAGGCCAGGTGGGCGAGGACCGCGTCGCCCATCGACGAGGTGACGCAGAAGCGGTTGCCGAAGGTGGCCACGGCCCACTCCACGATGTCCTCCGCCGGCGCCAGCTCGAGCTCGGCACCGACGTGGGACACCAGCTCGCGCAGCTCCTCGGGGCTGCGTCCCTCGGTGTGGGTACCGCGGAAGCTGCGGGCGCGGGCGGTCGTGAGCGAGGTCATGGGGTGGATCATCGGGGTCCCCCCGTGGGCCGGACCAGCCCGAGCAGCTTCAGCGAGAAGGCGCGCAGGCAAGAGCGGCACTCCCAGGCGCCGTGCGCGGCCTCGTGGGGGCGGAGGTCCTGGTCACCGCAGTAGGGGCAGTGGAACGGCACGGCACGCTCGCCCGTGTGAGTCATGACGCCACCGCCCGCTGACTCCGGTGGTCGAGCTCGTCGAGACCAGCGCCGCGCAGCAGCTCCTCGTCGGCGCGCGCCACCCAGGTCGCGAACGACTCGTCCGCCTCACGGTCGGCCAGGAAGTTGCCCACCACCGCGGTGATGTAGTCGTCGAGCCCGGCACTGGTGACCTTGTGCGCGCGCAGCTTGCGCCCGAAGTTCGCCTGCAGGCCGGTGGCGCCGCCGAGGTGCACCTGGAAGCCCTCGACCTGCCGGTCGCCGTCCAGGACGAGCTGGCCCTTCAGCCCGATGTCGGCCACCTGGGTGCGGGCACACGCGTTGGGGCAGCCGTTCACGTTGACGGTGATCGGTACGTCGAGCGCGGGGAAGCGACGCTCGAGCTCGGCGACGAGGTCGCGGGCGCGGTTCTTGGTGTCGACGATCGCGAGCTTGCAGAACTCGATGCCCGTGCACGCCATCGTGTTCCGACGCCAGCCGGACGGGCGGGCCGACAGCCCGATGTCGTCGAGGCGCGCCAGCAGGTCGTCGAGGACGTCGGGGTCGACGCCGACCAGCACGATCTTCTGGTACGGCGTGAGCCGGGCGCCGGCGACGTCGTACTGCTCGATCAGGTCGGCGAGGTGGACCAGCATCGTGCCGGACACCCGGCCAACGGTCGGCGCGACGCCGACGTAGCACCGGCCGTCGTGCTGCTGGTGGACGCCCACGTGGTCGCGATGCCCGACGGGGGAGCCGGGGGAGTCGCAGGAGACCAGCGGGCGGTGGAGGTACTCGTTCTCGAGCACCTCGCGGAACTTCTCGACGCCCCAGTCGGCGACCAGGAACTTCAGGCGGGCCCGCGAGCGGAGCCGACGGTAGCCGTAGTCGCGGAAGATCGACGCGACGCCCTCCCAGACGTCGGCGACCTCGTCGACGGGGATCCAGACCCCGAGCCTCTGCGCGAGCATCGGGTTGGTCGAGAGTCCGCCTCCGACCCAGAGGTCGAAGCCGGGCCCGAGCTCGGGGTGGACGGTCCCGACGAACGACACGTCGTTGGTCTCGGGGGAGACGTCGTGGCTCGGGTGCCCGGTCAGTGCCGTCTTGAACTTGCGCGGCAGGTTGGAGAAGTCCGGGTTGCCGAGGTAGCGGCGCTGGATCTCCTGCAGCGCGCTCGTGCCGTCGATGATCTCGTCGGCGGCGATGCCGGCGACGGGCGACCCGAGGAACGGACGGGGCGAGTCACCGCAGGCCTCCATCGTCGACAGCCCGGCGTCCTCGAGGCGCTGCCAGATCTCGGGCACGTCCTCGATCCGGATCCAGTGGTACTGGATGTTCTCGCGGTCGGTGACGTCTGCGGTGTCGCGGGCGAAGTCGACGCCGATCGAGCCGAGCGCGCGGATGGTCTCGTGCGACAGCAGCGCGCCGTCCGAGCGCACCCGCATCATGAAGAACTCGTCGTCGAGCTCCTCCTCCTCGAGCATGGCGGTCTTCCCGCCGTCGAAGCCGGGAGCGCGCTGGGTGTAGAGGCCCATCCAGCGGAAGCGGCCGCGCAGGTCGGCCGGGTCGATGGAGTCGAAGCCGCGCCGGGAGTAGACGTGGAGGATGCGGTCGCGCACGTGCAGCGCGTCGTCGTCCTTCTTGGACTGCTCGAACTTATTGAGGGGCTCGGTGTAGCCGAGCGCCCACTGGCCCTCACCTCGCTTGGGGCGCGGGATCTCAGTGCGGGACGCCGGAGTGGCGGAGTAGCGGAGGTCGGGCACGGTGTCGGTCCTTGGCTGGGGGGTGCCGCGCGCGACTGCGGGTGAGCAGGAACGCGGCGAGGGGGGCGGTCAGCGGGGCCAACAGATCATGCTGCGCGTGCGACCGAGGTCCACGTGGCGTCGTACCACGAGATGCGTCTCGGTCGATGCGCTGATCATGGCGCCAGTCTCAGGGGGTGGACGCGGGTTCCACAAACCGAAATCCCGAGGAATGAGACGATGTGCCAGATCGTGAGACGCTCGGCGGTGGCGTCGAGTCAGCGGCCGCCGGCGACGTCGCGGGCCGCGGTGAGTGCGGCCGACGCGTCGCCGACCCCGCCCGTACGACGTACCAGGTCGGCCACGACCCGGCTCAAGGCGTCGGCCACCTCGCCGGGCGCGACCTCCTGGCGATGCTGGACGACGCCACCCACGACCTGGAGCAGCGTCGGTGGCGCGGTGCACGACCAGCAGCTCTCCGTGCCCAGCCAGACCGCGGCCGGCACGGCGGGCCGGAGGAAGCCCTTCGGCACCGCGGGCGTGAGTCGGGTGCCGGGGAGCCGGGCGAGCAGGTCGGTGACGGCGTCGAGGCCACCGAAGTCGACGGTCGCCTGGAGGACGGCGCCGACCGCCGCGGGGTCGGTGGGGTCGACGTACCCCTCGGGCAGCGAGGAGGTCACCGCAACGGGAGGACGAAACCGGGGTCGAGGCCCTGGGCCTCGCCGTACGTGCGGACCGCCGTGCCCGAGGTGAAGAACTCCAGGGTGTGGGTGCCCCACATCCACTCGCTGGCGGCCCACTCCACGCCGGTCACGCCGGTCGCCTGGACGCGCTCGGCCTCGGCCTGCATCCGCGTGAGCGCGGTCTCGCGGGCGTCGTAGTAGCCCTGGGTCCACTGCGGCATCTCGATGTTCTGGCCGATCTGACGCAGGGTCTGCATGAAGCCCTGCGCGGCGACGTGCCAGACGCAGACCCCCATCACGAACTCCACGGGGGCGTGGCCGGTCGCGAGCAGCGTGTAGAAGTCCTGGACGTTGAGGTGGCTGGTGAACGGTGCGCCGTCGGGGCGGCGCAGCTCCCCGGGCCGGTCCTTGGAGACGACCGAGGTGCCGACGGCGATGAACTCGATGTGCTCGGCGCTCACGCCGTGCCGGCGGAACGTCAGCCGGGTGCCGACCACGCCGTCGGCGTCGACCTGGGCGGCCTCGGCCAGCATCCGGCCCATCGCGTTGCTGCGCGCGGTGTACATCGCCTGCGACAGCACCCCGAGCTCGGTGGACTGGCGGAGGTTCTGCTGCTGCCAGCCGATGTGGTAGACGGAGCTGCCCATCACGAACTCCAGCGGCCGGAAGCCCGCCGCGTCGAGCAGCGCGAACTCGCTGACCGACAGGTCGGAGGTCCACACCCTCCCGGACTCGGCGAGCCGTGCCGAGGCGACGGGGTCGGGCGTCAGATCGGTCATGGTCGGGCCCTTCTGGAGTCCGGGGAGTGGCAGCGCGAGCCTAGCCCCGGGTTGGGTCCTAGGCTGCTGCCATGAGCGACGTGCCCACCGCCGAGACCCTGGTCAAGACCGCATCGACGGCGTACGACGCCGCGCTGGAGGTGATCGCAGCCGTCGAGCCGCGCATCGCCGCCGCCACCCGCCAGGAGCTGACGGACCAGCGCTCCTCGCTCAAGCTGATCGCGAGCGAGAACTACGCCTCGCCCGCGGTGCTGCTGACGATGGGCACGTGGTTCTCCGACAAGTACGCCGAGGGCACGGTCGGCCACCGGTTCTACGCCGGCTGCCAGAACGTCGACACGGTGGAGTCCCTCGCCGCCGAGCACGCCCGCGAGCTGTTCGGCGCGCCGTACGCCTACGTCCAGCCGCACTCGGGCATCGACGCCAACCTCGTCGCCTACTGGTCGATCCTGGCCCATCACATCGAGACCCCGGGCCTGGAGCGGTTCGGGGCGAAGACCGTCAACGAGCTCAGCGAGGCCGACTGGGAGACGCTGCGGCACGAGCTCGGCGACCAGCGCCTGCTGGGCATGTCGCTGGATGCCGGTGGTCACCTCACGCACGGCTTCCGGCCCAACATCAGCGGCAAGATGTTCCACCAGCAGCAGTACGGCACCGACCCCGAGACCGGTCTGCTCGACTACGACGTGGTGCGGGCGAAGGCCAGGGAGTTCAAGCCCCTCGTGCTGGTGGCCGGCTACTCGGCGTACCCCCGCCGGGTGAACTTCGCGAAGATGCGCGAGATCGCCGACGAGGTCGGCGCCACGCTGATGGTCGACATGGCCCACTTCGCCGGGCTGGTCGCCGGCAAGGTCTTCACCGGCGACGAGGACCCGGTGCCGCACGCGCACCTCACCACCACGACCACCCACAAGTCGCTGCGCGGACCGCGCGGTGGCATGGTGCTCGCGCAGGAGGAGTTCGCCGCCGACGTCGACCGCGGCTGCCCGATGGTGCTCGGCGGCCCGCTGTCCCATGTGATGGCGGCGAAGGCGGTGGCCCTCGCCGAGGCGCGTCAGCCGTCGTTCCAGGCCTATGCGCAGGCGATCGCCGACAACGCGAAGGCGCTGGCCGAGGGCTTCCTGAGGCGGGGCGGCACGCTGGTCACCGGGGGCACCGACAACCACATCGTGCTGCTGGACGTCTCGTCGTTCGGGCTCACCGGCCGCCAGGCCGAGTCCGCTCTGCTCGACGCGGGTGTCGTCACCAACCGCAACAGCGTCCCGGCCGACCCCAACGGCGCCTGGTACACCTCCGGCATCCGCCTCGGCACGCCGGCCCTCACCACCCGTGGCTTCGGGGGCGACGACTTCGACCGCGTGGCCGAGCTGATGGTCGAGGTGCTGGGCAACACCCGGCCCGGCACCACGCAGGCGGGCACGCCGTCCAAGGCGTCGTACACGCTGGCCGACGGCGTCGCCGACCGGGTCAAGGCGGCCAGCGCCGAGATGCTCGACGCCCACCCGCTCTACCCCGGGCTCGATCTCGCCTGACGCGTAGCCGAACAGGCGCGTTCGTCGTCGGGGCGCCCGGCCGCGCCTGGCCACGTCACCCGTCCGCGCATCGTGCCTGTTCGACTGCGACCGCGCGCAGGATGCCACGCACGTGGTCCTGCTCGAACATCACGTCCTCCCAGGCGAACCGCAGCACGATCCACCCGTCGACGACGAGCGCGTTGTAGCGCCGGGCGTCGCGGCGCAGGGCGCTGCGTGACCCGTGCCAGGCGAAGGAGTCCGCCTCGAGCACGATCCTCCTCTCCCGATCGACGAGGTCGGGGCGGAACCACTCGTCGCCGGCACGGATCACCACCTGGGGTACGACGTGCAGACCGGGCACGTCGAGGGCGATGGCCCGGAGGCACGACTCGAACGGGTTGTCGGCGGCGCCGTCGGCGTGCTCGACGACGCGCCGCAGCTGGACGACGCCCGACCCGCGAGCGGTCGCGGCGACCCGTCGCAGGGTGCTCGGGGTGACGCCGTGCCTCAGCGCGGAGTCCGCCACGACCAGGGCCTCGTCGAACGGGAGCTGGCGCAGGCACTGGTCGAGGGTGACCTCGACGTCGGTGGCGATCCCGCCGCTGACCTCATCGGGCAGGAGGTCGCGGAAGTGAGGGACGAGGTCGGAGGTCGTCGGGGGGTTCCGCTTGCGCGGGACGACCACGTGCGGCACGCGTGGGACCTCCTTCACCTCCCAGCCGTGGTGCAGAGCCGCGCTGGTCAGGCACAGCACGCCCGAGTGTCGGTGCGCCACTCGGGCGGCCTCGTCCAACGCCGGTAGCGCGTACCTGCCACGCGCCGTGGCGACGATCGCGCCGCGAACGAGTGCGCGATCGACCTCAGCGCGCGGGAGGAGCCTCAGCAACGCGGCACGCGAGGCGAAGCCACCCATCGCCGCCAGCGCCGAGACCGCATCCACCCCCTCAGGATGGGACGGCCCGGCCTCGCAGGGCGTGCGTTGTCCACAGGGCTCACCTGGCGCACTGCAGGAACATCCGGCGAGGTCCCTCGAGGTCCTCGATGCCGCAGGTCGGCATCGGGCCCGTTCAGGCCGGCGTCGGCGTCGCCCGCGTCACGATCGCGGCCAGGCCGCCGACGGGCGAGGTGAGCGTGCCGTAGGTGCCGTCGTACGACGTGCCAAGGCGCGATCCGCAGAAGGCGTCGGCGACCTCGGGCGGGGCGAACCTCACCAGCAACGCCCCCTGGAGGCAGGCGGCCATCCGCCCGGCCAGCCGCCGGGCGCCGGACTCGAGAGACCCGGTGTCGCCCAGCAGCGTGAGCGTCTCGTCGACCGCACGGTCGAGCCGCTCGTCGCCACCGCGGGCGTGTCCGACCTCGGTGATCCACGCGGCCAGGGCCTCGGGCTCCCGGGCCAGCGCACGGAGCACGTCGAGCGCGTTGACGTTGCCGGACCCCTCCCACACGGAGTTCAGCGGCGCCTCCCGGTAGCGCAGGGGCAGCCCGGACTCCTCGACGTAGCCGTTGCCGCCCAGGCACTCGAGCGCCTCCGCGACGAAGCCCGGCGTGCGCTTGCAGACCCAGAACTTCGCCAGCGGCAGCGCGAGCCGGC
>JBAUWD010000042.1:0-2075 GCA_049583575.1 Nocardioides sp. | reverse complement strand
GTGTCCCGCAGGCCGCGGTGCGCGAGGGCCTGCGCGGCTTCCGGCCCGACGGCCACCGCATCGCGACGGTCGGCCGCGCGCGCGGGGTGACCTGGGTCGACGACTCCAAGGCGACCAACCCGCATGCCGCGCTCTCGTCGCTGCTCGCCTTCGACCCGGTGGTCTGGATCGCCGGCGGTCTGGCCAAGGGCGCGAGCTTCGACGAGCTGGTCATGGCGGCCGGCCCGCGGCTGCGTGGCGTGGTCCTGCTGGGGCGCGACCGCGAGGCCATCGCCGGAGCACTTGCGCGACACGCGCCCGATGTTCCGGTCATCGCGCTCGGCGCCGACCAGACTGACACCGGACAGGCCGCCATGGAGCGCGCGGTCGTGGCCGCTGCGGACCTCGCCCACCCGGGCGACACCGTCCTCCTGGCCCCGGGCTGCGCCTCCATGGACATGTTCACCGACTACGCCGACCGCGGCGACGCCTTCGTCGCGGCGGTGCACCGGCTGACCAGCGGCTGACCGGCGGCCGACCAGCGAGAGACACGGCGCAGACAGGGGGACCCGAGGACCGATGGCCATCGTGAGCCCGCTGCGGGCCCGGTCGTCCCGGGCCGACAGCCCGGCGCGCTCGCGGTCCGGAGTCGCCTCGTGGTACGCCACGTTGCGTGACGCCCTCGAGCGCCCGCTCACGTCGTACTACCTGCTGCTCGGCGCCTCGGGGCTGCTGCTCACCATCGGCCTGATCATGGTGTTCAGCGCGTCGAGCGTGTACTCCTTCGAGAACTACGACCAGAACTCCTACGCGGTCGTCATCAAGCAGCTCACCTGGGTCGCGATCGGCCTGCCGTGCGCGTGGGTCGCCGGACACCTTCCGCAGCGCTGGGTGCGGCGCCTCGCCTGGCCCGGGTACGTCGCGTCGCTCGGCCTGCTGCTGCTCACCGCGTTCTTCGGGGTCTCGCACAACGGCAACACCAACTGGCTCGCCCTCGGCCCGGTGGTGATCCAGCCGTCAGAGATCGCCAAGCTGGCACTGGTGCTGTGGGCCGCCCACGTCTACGCCAACAAGAACCGCCGGCTGGGCAACCTCCACCAGATCATGATGCCGGTGGTCCCGGGGCTGCTGCTGGCCACAGGGCTGGTCGTGTTCGGCCACGACCTCGGCACCGCGCTGGTGCTCTTCGCCATCCTGCTCGGGATGCTCTGGGTGGTCGGCGCGCCCGCCCGCTTCTTCGCGCTGTCCTTCCTCGTGGTGGCGGTGTTCGCCGGGGCGCTGGCGACGACCGACCAGGAGCGCCTCACCCGCATCACCCACTTCACCGACCCGATGCGCGACTACAACAGCGCCGGCTGGCAGCCCGCGCACGGCCTCTTCGCGCTGTCCAACGGCGGACTGTTCGGGCAGGGGATCGGCGCCAGCCAGCAGAAGTGGGGCAACCTCCCCGAGGCACACACCGACTTCATCTTCGCGGTCCTGGGCGAGGAGCTCGGCCTGGTCGGCACCCTGTTGGTGGTCGGGCTGTTCCTCACCATCGCGTACGCCGCGATCCGGGTGGCCCGGCGCACCAAGGACCCGTTCGTGCGCTACATGACCTTCGGCATCGTGGTGTGGATCCTCGGGCAGATGATGATCAACGTGGGCATGGTGCTGGCGCTGCTGCCGGTCATCGGCATCCCGCTCCCGCTGGTCTCGTACGGCGGGTCGGCCCTCGTGCCCTCGCTCGTCGCCCTCGGCATGCTCGTGGGCTTCGCCCGGCGCGAGCCCGAGGCCGCGCGGGCCCTCGGGCAGCGCAGGCGCTCCCGCAACAGCGGTGTCACCGCCGGCAGGGTCACCGGCAAGGGACTGTGAGGGTCCTGCTCGCGGGAGGGGGGTCGGCCGGCCACACCTCCCCGCTCCTGGCCACCGCCGACGCGCTGGTCCGCCTGTCGCCGGGCATCGAGATCACCTGCCTGGGCACCCGGGAGCGGATCGAGGCGCAGATCATCCCGGCGGCGGGGTACCCGTTGGAGTTCGTGCCGAGCGTGCCGCTGCCGCGGCGACCCGGGGGTGACCTGCTCCGGGTCCCCGGCCGGCTGCGGGCTGCCCGCACC
>JBAUWD010000041.1:0-4346 GCA_049583575.1 Nocardioides sp. | reverse complement strand
GGACCAGGTAGCGCAGCGTCGGCCGGTCCGCGGCCCGGAGCCGGTCGCTCTCCGCGTTCGTGTCGGCACGGAGGCGCTTCAGGGCGGCGACCGCCACGACGACGACGATCAGCGCGAGCAGGACGGGGAAGAGGACGACACCCATGCCCGACCCGTGCCCGGTCCGGCCGCCGGTCATGCGTCGCCGTCCCGCCCCGTCACCCCTCCACGACGTACGGCGTGCGCCCGGCCAGCCTGGTCACCACGATGCCGGTCAACGTCATCGCCAGCGCCACCCCGGCCAGGACGACGAGCTGGAACTGCGCCGCGACCACCGGGGACGCGCCGCCGAACAGGGCGCCCACGAAGGCGCCGGGCAGGGTCACGAGCCCCGTCGACTTGGTCTGGTCGAGCGTCGGCAGCAGAGACTCGCGCACGGACTCGTGGCCGATCTCCTCGTGGGCCTGCGACGGGGTCGCCCCGAGCGAGAACCAGGCCTCGATCTCGGCGCGTCGTGCCCGTGAGCTGCGGCTGAAGTTGCGGCCGGCCAGGGTGGCCGCGCTCATCGAGTTGCCGATCACGATGCCGGCGACGGCGACCAGGTCGCGCACGTCGGGGTGGACGAGCCGTAGCCCGAAGATCACCACGAGTGCGGTGGCGGCACCGGCCAGCACCCCGGCCACGGCGATCCTGCGGCCGTGCCAGAGTCCCCGGATCCGTCGTGCCGACGTCCACGACGCCGTGGTCAGCATCAGCACCACGAACCCGGCGACGGTCCACGGCACAGCCAGGATCCCGCGCAGCAGCAGCGCGAGGACCGTGAGCTGGACGGCCGCGCGGACGACCACCACCAGCGGGAACCACCCCAGGCCCACGCGGGCCCAGCGGGCCAGCGCGACGGTGCTCCCGGTCAGGGCCAGCAGTCCGCCCCCGAACCCGGCGTACGACGCGATGCCCTGCACGCCGAACAGTCTCGCCTACCGGGGACACCCGGCCATCACTACCGGCCGATCCCGGCGGCCGAGCACCCGGGCGGAGCCGTCGACGGACAGGTCCTAGACTCGAGGCACAAGACAGGGGAGCCCCGACGGGCTGAGAGTGCGGAACGAGCCGCAGACCCTCCGAACCTGATCCGGTTAGCACCGGCGAAGGGAGTCAGATGACCTCGCACCCACGCCGGACACGCCTGGGCAGAAGGCTGGTGGTGGCGGGCGCCGCGGCGGCCGCAGCGCTCGGCCTGGCCGCCTGCTCGGTGGTCGGCGGCGGCTCGACCGAGCCGGCCAAGGACGTCGTGCTGGTCACGCACGACGCGTTCGTGCTGCCCAAGGCGCTGATCGCGCGGTTCGACCGGCAGTCGGGCTACCACCTGGTCGTGCACGCGTCCGGCGACGGGGGCACGCTGACCAACAAGCTGGTGCTCACCCAGGGCGACCCGACCGGTGACGTCGCCTTCGGTGTCGACAACACGTTCGCCAGTCGAGCCCTCGACGCCGGCGTCTTCGCGCCGTACGACGCGTCGCTGCCGCCGGGCGCGTCCCGCTACCTCCTGCCCGGAGACGACCACCGCCTCGCACCGGTCGACAACGGCAACGTCTGCGTCAACGTCGACACGACCTGGTTCCGGTCCCACCACCTGGCGCCTCCACGCAGCCTCGGCGACCTGACCAAGCCGGCCTACCACGGCCTGCTCGCCGTCCCCGGCGCGACGACCAGCTCCACGGGCCTTGCCTTCCTGCTCGGCACGATCGGCCGCTACGGCGCGCACTGGCCGTCGTACTGGAGCGCGCTGGTGGCCAACGGCGCCACCATCACCGACGGCTGGACGCAGGCCTACGAGACCGACTTCACCCAAGGTGGCGGCCACGGCCGCCTGCCCATCGTCGTCTCCTACGACTCCTCGCCGGCGTTCACGGTGCCGAAGGGCTCCGACGTGTCGACGACGAAGGCGCTGCTCGACACGTGCTTCCGCCAGGTGGAGTACGCCGGGGTGCTCACCGGCGCGCACAACGTCAAGGGCGCCGAGGCCCTCGTCGACTTCCTGCTCAGCCCGGCGGTCCAGAGGGCGCTGCCCGACGCGATGTACGTCTTCCCCGTGCGCAGCGGCACCCCGCTGCCGACGGCGTGGGCGAAGTTCGCGGTACAGCCGCGGCACCCGTTCACCGTCAGCCCGGCCCGCATCTCCGCCCACCGCGACTCCTGGCTGCGGCAGTGGAGCGACATCATCAGCCGATGACCCGGCGCACGTGGACACGGCTCCCCGCGCTGCTCGCGACCGCGGCGGTCCCCCTGCTCGTGCTGGGGATCTTCTTCGTGCTCCCGGTCAGCGGGATGGTCGGCCGTGGCCTGGTGCAGGACGGGCACCTCGACCTGGGCGGAGTCCTCGCCGTGCTCCGCAGACCGGAGATCCGCCGGGCGCTGTGGTTCACGGTCTGGTCGGCGTCCGCCGGTACGGCGCTCGCATGCCTGCTCGGCCTGCCCGCCGCCCACGTCCTCCACCGCCTCGACTTCCGGGGGCGGACGTGGGTCCGCGCGGTCCTGGTCGTGCCCTTCGTGCTGCCCACCGTCGTCGTCGGCGTCGCCTTCGAGCTGTTGATCGGGACGGGTGGGCCCCTGGCGTCGCTCCACCTGGACGGCAGCCCGGCTGCGATCGTGGCCGCCCTCGTCTTCTTCAACGCCTCGGTCGTGATCCGGGTCGTCGGGGGCGCCTGGGAGACGCTCGACCCGAGACCCGGTGAGGCCGCGGCCGCCCTGGGAGCGACGCCCTGGCAGGTCTTCCGCGACGTCACCTTCCCGTCGCTGCGCCCGGCGGTCGTCTCGGCCGCGACGGTCGTGTTCCTCTTCTGCGCCACCGCGTTCGGGATCGTGCTGACCCTCGGCGGACTGCGCTACTCCAGCGTCGAGACCCAGATCTACCTGCTCACCGCCGACCTGCTGGACCTCCGGGCCGCGGCTGCCCTGTCGGTGCTCCAGCTGGTGGTCGTGGCCGGGCTGCTGCTCGCGGCGGCCCGCGCACGTCGTACGCCGGACGCCACGGTGGCGCGGACGCGCGCCAGGCGTCGGCGACCGACCACGGCCGACCTGCCGACCCTCGCCGCGACGCTGGTCCTGCTGGTGCTCGTGGTCGGCCCGCTGGCGTCGCTGGTCACGACGTCGCTGCGGGTGGACGGCTCCTGGAGCCTGGCCGACTACCGCGCCCTCCAGACCCCGGGCTCGCACCAGGCGCTGCTGGTGCCGGTCACGACCGCCCTGACGAACTCCCTGCGCATCGCGCTCGATGCCACCTGGATGTCCTTGCTGCTCGGCGTCTGCGTCGCGGCGATCGTGACCCGGCGCTCGCGTACGCGGGCCGAGCGCCGCCTGCGTGCGACGTTCGACGGGCTCTTCATGCTGCCGCTCGGGGTGTCCGCGGTGACCCTCGGCTTCGGGTTCCTGATCACGCTGGCGCGGCCCCCGCTCGACCTGCGCGACTCACCGCTGCTGATCCCGGTGGCCCAGGCCCTGGTCGCGCTGCCCCTCGTCGTCCGGATCCTGGTGCCGGTGCTCGCCGGCGTCGACGACCGGCTGCGCCAGGCGGCGGCCACCCTGGGCGCATCACCGCTGCGGGCCGCCCTGGTCGTCGACCTGCCCGTGGTGTGGAGGCCGCTCCTGGCCGCCGCGGGCTTCGCGTTCGCCGTCTCGCTCGGCGAGTTCGGCGCCACCTCGTTCCTCGTCCGCGACGACCGGCCGACCCTTCCGGTCGTGATCTTCCGGCTGATCAGCAGCCCCGGTGACCTCAACTACGGGATGGCCCTGGCCGCCTCCGTCGTCCTCGGCGCCACCACCGCTCTCGTGATGCTCGCCGTCGAGCGGCTCGGCGTACCGTCGACGGGCACGCTGTGAGCCCCGACGCCGCGCTGTCCGTGCGCGGCCTCTCGGTGACGTACGACGGCGTACCGGCCATGTCGGACGCCTGCCTCGACCTTGCCGAGGGCCGCGTCCTGGCGGTCCTCGGGCCGTCCGGCTGCGGCAAGTCGACACTGCTGCGGGCGATCGCGGGGCTGGAGGCCGCCACCGGCTCGGTCGCCTGGCACGGCACCGACCTGACCCGCACACCCACGCACCGGCGTGGGTTCGCGCTGATGTTCCAGGACGGCCAGCTCTTCCCCCAGCTCACGGTGGCCCGCAACGTCGCCTACCCGCTCCGGCTGCGCCGTGGTCGGGGCTCTCGTCAGGCTCGACCGGCGACGGGAGCCCGACCCACCGTGCGGACCCGAGCAGCAGAGGGTGCACGCGTCGCGGAGCTGCTCGAGCTGGTCGGACTGGCCGGTCTCGCGGAGCGCCTGCCGGGCACCCTCTCGGGCGGCGAGCGCCAGCGCGTCGCGCTGGCC
>JBAUWD010000040.1:0-13025 GCA_049583575.1 Nocardioides sp. | reverse complement strand
GCACGACGGTTGGCGAGCTGGGCGCGATGCTCCGACGCCGTCACCGTGATCACCCCGTCGACGAGCCGCCCCTCGAGCCGCGCGAGCATCCGGGCCCGCGTGGCGGCCGGGAGGGACGGCGACCGGGCCACGTCGAAGGAGAGCTCGACCCGTGAGTCGGCGGTGTTCACGCCCTGGCCGCCCGGCCCCGACGACCGCGAGAAGCGCTGGGACAGCTCCCGCTCCGGTACGACGACCAGGCGGCCGATCCGCAGGCCCTCGGTGTCCACGTCAGAGCCCGTCCAGGATCGCCAGCGTCTGCCGCCAGGCCTCGGACCCCGGGTCGATCACGACGTAGTGGTCGCCACCCTCGATCTCGGTCAGCCGGGCCGTGGCACCGGCCGCGGTCGCCGCAGCGACGTACGCACGGGACTGGCTGATCGGTACGTCGTCGTCGTCGGTGCCGTGGATGCAGTGCACGGGGATGTCGAGGGGCAGCTGCCGCGCCGGGTCGAGGGGTGCGTCGCCCGGACCGGGGCGATGCCCGAGCAGCCCCTCGACCGCACCGGACCCGAGGTGCTTCGCGTGGGCGGCCCCGAGGTCGAGCACGCCGGCCTGGGAGACCACCCCGGTGAGGTCGACCCGCGAGCGCCAGCGCGGGAAGCGGCCCCGCGACGCGGCCCAGGTCGCCAGGTGCCCGCCCGCCGAGTGGCCGATCGCGAGGACGCGGGAGAGATCGAGGTCTCGGTCGTCCAGCGCGTCGATCGCCGCGGCGACGTCGTCGAAGGTGGTCGGCGCGCCACCACCGATGCCGACGCGGCGGTACTCGACGTTCCAGGCCGCCCATCCGTGGTCGACGAGACTGGCGGCCAGCGGCCGTCCGAGCGAGAGGTCGTACGCCGCCTTCCAGAAGCCGCCGTGGATGACGACGACCACGCCCTTGGGAGTCGTCCCGGGGAGGCTGAGCTCGGCGAACTGGCTCGGGTCGGCGCCGTACCGGATCGCTCGGACCTCCGTGCTCACGGCGCCAGTCTTCCAGCCCGGCGGGGCCGGTCGGCGGGGTCGGGCGCTGGGCCCGGTTCATCACGCGATGCAGAGCCGACCGCGATCAGCCGAAGGCCGCCGGCAGGGTCGCGCGCCAGGCGGCGCCGAGCTCGTCGAGGGGGATCTCGAAGTGGTCGGTGACCACGAGCGAGGAGCCCCCGGTGCGGCCGATCTCGCCCGCCGGTACGCCGAGACTCGCTGCCATCGCGAGGAACGGCTCGAGACGGTCGGCCCCCACCGTCGCGACCGCCCGGCCGGCCGACTCGGAGAACAGCCCGACGAAGGCGTCACCGAGCAAGGACACCGTCGCTCCGATGCCGTGCCGCAGGCACGACTCGACCAGCGTCTGGGCCAGTCCCCCGTCGGACATGTCGTGGGCACTCGTCAGCAGCCCGACCCGGGCCGCCTCGACCAGCAGCCGGGCGAGGTTCGCCTCGTCGAACAGGTCGACCCGTGGCGGCCGGCCACCGAGGTGTCCGTGCACCACGTGGGCCCATTCGGAGCCGGACAGCTCCTCGCGCGTCTGTCCGAGATGCACGATCACCTCGTCCGCGGCCACGAAGCCGGTCGGGGTACGGCGTCGCACGTCGTCGATCACGCCGAGCACCGCGACCACCGGAGTCGGCAGGATCGCAGCGGTGCCGGTCTGGTTGTAGAGCGACACGTTGCCGCCGGTGACCGGAACACCCAGGCTGACGCACCCGTCGCGCAGCCCGCGGCACGCCTCCGCGAACTGCCACATCACGTCGGGGTCCTCGGGCGAGCCGAAGTTGAGACAGTCGGAGATCGCCAGCGGCGTCGCGCCACCGCACGCGACGTTGCGGTAGGCCTCGGCCAGCGCGAGCTGCGCGCCGGCGTAGGGGTCGAGCTTCACGAAGCGGCCGTTGCCGTCGGTCGCGACGGCCACCCCCAGGTGCGTGCTCTCGTCGACCCGCACCATCCCCGCGTCGGAGGGTTGCGCGAGGACCGTGTTGCCCTGGACGTAGCGGTCGTACTGGTCGGTGATCCACGACCTGTCGCAGAGGTTGGGCGAGCCGGCTAGCCGGAGCACCGTCTCCCTGAGCTCGCCGTCGGTGGCCGGGCGCGGCAGCGACTCCGCGGCGTCGGCCCGGAGGTCGTCCTGCCAGGCGGGGCGGGCGAACGGCCGCTGGTACGTCGGACCGTGGTGCGCCACCGACCGCGGGGGTACGTCGACAACGGTCTCCCCGTGCCACTCGATCTCGAGGCGACCGCTCGCGGTGACCTCGCCGATGTCGACGGCCTCGACGTCCCACTTCGCACAGATCGCCAGGAACGCCTCGACGTCGCCGGGCTCGACGACCGCCATCATCCGCTCCTGCGACTCGCTCATCAGGATCTCCTCCGGGGCGAGGGAGGAGTCGCGCAGCGGCACCAGGTCGAGGCGGACGCGCATGCCGCCGTCTCCGGCGCTCGCCAGCTCCGACGTCGCGCACGAGAGCCCGGCTCCACCGAGGTCCTGGATGCCCGCGACCACGCCGGCCCGGAAGAGCTCCAGCGTGCACTCGATGAGCAGCTTCTCCATGAACGGGTCGCCGACCTGGACGCTGGGCCGCTTGCGGCCTCCGCCGGTCGAGTCCGTCGAGACGTCGAAGGTCTCCGACGCCAGCACGCTGACCCCGCCGATCCCGTCGCCGCCGGTGCGCGCGCCGTACAGCAGGACGCGGTTGCCCTCGCCCGAGGCCTTCGCCAGGTGGAGGTCCTCGTGCCGCAGCACGCCGACGCAGAGGGCGTTGACCAGGGGGTTGCCGGCGTACGACTCGTCGAAGACCGCCTCGCCGCCGATGTTCGGCAGGCCCAGGCAGTTCCCGTACCCGCCGACGCCGGCCACGATCCCGGGCAGCACCCGGTGGGTGTCGCCAGAGGTGTCACCGGTGTCGAGCCGGCCGAACCTGAGGGAGTCCATCACCGCCACCGGCCGCGCGCCCATGGCGAGGATGTCTCGGACGATGCCACCGACCCCGGTCGCGGCGCCCTGGTAGGGCTCGACGTACGACGGGTGGTTGTGCGACTCGATCTTGAAGGTGACGGCGTACCCCTGGCCGATGTCGATGACGCCGGCGTTCTCACCGATCCCGGCCAGCATCTTGCCGAGCGACGTCTCCTGGGCGATCTCGCCGAACTGCCTCAGATGCACCTTGGAGGACTTGTAGGAGCAGTGCTCGCTCCACATCACCGAGTACATCGCGAGCTCCGACGAGGTCGGGCGCCGGCCGAGGATCTCGCGGATCCGGAGGTACTCGTCCTCCTTCAGGCCCAGCTCGGCCCACGGCTGGTCGCGGTCGGGGTCCGCGATCGCGACGGCGACGGTGTCGAGGGGGTACGGCACGCGCTCAATCTAGCCGCGGGTGGCGGCCGCCCGGCTCACCGACCGGCCCGCGTCGTCCGCCGACGCACCGATCCTGTCGACACCTGGCGCAGACCCGCGGCCGAGACCCAGCTGCCGAGCCGGCCGGCCCAGGGTCAGACGAGCATGCCGTCGGCGATGACCTCGAGCAGCGGGCGTACGGCGGTCGGGTCGAGGTCGGCGTTGTCGGCCACGGTGGCCACGCCTCCGACGAGCCTGGCCATCTGCACGGCCTCGACGTGGTCGCGCAGCGCGTGCTCCTCCTCCAGCCGCTCGACGATCCGGTTGGTGGCCGCGGTCAGGGTCTGGCACTTGGTGACGATCGGGGAGGTGTCGTCGCCCATGGCCTGGGTGATCTTGGCCGGGCCGCCCTTGTGCAGGCTGATCAGCTCGACGTACGTCTCGAACCACGCGACCAGCAGGTCGCGGGGGTCGCCCTCGTGGGTCAGCACCTTGTCGGCCGCGTCGTTCACGCGGTCGACCCAGCTCTGCATGATCGCGTCGACGAGGACCTCGCGGCTCGGGAAGTGGCGATACAGGGTGCCGGCACCGACACCGGCGCGCTTGGCGACCTCGTCGAGCGAGGCGTCGTACCCCTGCTCGCGGAAGACCTCGCGCGCCGCGTCGACCAGGCGTTCGCGGTTGCGCACTGCGTCGGCGCGCATCGTCACCTCTCTTGCCAAACGGAGAGTATCTCCGGTACTGTCTCTCCAAGCGGAGAACTTCTCCGTTACAGCGTACCTCGGTCCGGGCTCCCGGGCCAGAACAGGAAACAACTCTCGTGTCTCGTGACCACACCGCACTCTCCTTCCGCTCCACCCAGGGATCTCCCTCGGAGCTGCCGGCCGACGCCGGACGCGCTGCGACGGGGATCGCGATCGTGCTCATGGCCCAGCTGATGCTGGTGCTCGACGTGGCCGTCATGAACGTCGCCCTCCCCCGCATCGACACCGACCTCGGGTTCGGGCCCGCCTCGCTGTCTTGGGTGCTGAACGCCTACACGCTCGCCTTCGGCGGCCTGCTGCTGCTCGGCGGCCGGCTCGGTGACGTCCGCGGCCGGCTCCGGCTGTTCGAGGTCGGGCTCACCGTCTTCACGCTCTTCTCACTGCTGGGCGGGCTCGCGCAGACTCCGTCCCAGCTGATCATCGCCCGCGCCCTCCAGGGGGCCGGCGCGGCCATGGCCGCCCCGAGCGTCCTGGCCCTGCTCACCACGAGCGCGCCCGACGAGGCCGCGCGCAACCGGGCGCTGGCCCTGTTCGGTGCCGTCTCCTCGGCCGGGGCGACCATCGGCCTGCTGGTCGGAGGCATCGTGACCGACGTCGGCTCGTGGCGGTGGACGCTGTTCATCAACGTGCCCATCGGGCTCGCCGTACTGCTGCTCGCTCCGCGCTTCGTGACCGAGACCCAGCGCCGCCCCGGCCGCTTCGACCTGGTCGGTGCCGTCACGGCCACCTCGGGTGCGGTGGCGATCGTCTGGTCGCTGATCGGGGCGCCCACGCACGGCTGGCTCTCCGTCCGGACCATCGGGGGCCTCGTCGTGGGCCTGCTCCTCCTGCTCGTGCTCGGCCGGACCGAGGTGCGCCACCCGCACCCGCTGATCCAGCCCCATCTGGTGCGCAACCGGCACCGCGTGGCCGCACTCGCGGCGATGGCCCTGGTGATCGGCGCCAACCTGTCGATGTTCTTCCTCGTCGTCCAGTACGACGAGCGGGTCCTCGACCTCGGCCCGTTCGCCACCGGCGCCGCCTTCCTGCCGTTCAGCCTCGCCGTCTTCGGGATGTCGCGGGTCACCCCGCGGCTGATCGCCCGGATGGGCGCGCGGGCGATGATCATGGTGGGCAGCGCCGCCCTCGTCGTCGGCTACCTCTGGCTGAGCACCATCACCGCCACGGACACCTACTTCGGCGCGGTCTTCGGGCCGGTGCTGATCGGGGGTCTGGCGACCGGCTTCATCTTCATGCCGATCACCACGACGGTGCTGGGCGGCGTGGAGCCTGAGCACGCGGGCTCGGCCTCGGGCCTGCTGCAGACCACGCAGCAGCTGGGCAGCGCCGTCGGCGTCGCCGTGATCGTCTCGATCTACGCGACCGGCGCGGTCCCCGGCCAGTTCGTGCCGGGCGTGCGCGCGGCGTTCCTCACCTCGGCCGCGTTCTCGCTGGCGGCGTTCCTGGTGGCGGCGGTGGCGCTGCGCCGGCAGCGTCCCTCGCCCGAGGTGGCGTTCGAGGACGAGCGAGGCTCGGAGCTGGCCGAGGCGGCCTGAGCTCCGTCGAGGATCGGGGGCGCGGGGTCGTCCGCTTGAACGGTTGCTCTAGTGGCCGCTCGGGCGGACGACCCGTGCTGCGCGCAACTACACCGCTGTAGTTCGCACGAACCCCTGTGACGGGTGTGACTGTTGTGCTTATGGTGTCGCGTCCCCGTGTGGCCCGGCGAGAGCTCGGCCCCGGCCGCGGGAACGCAGCCCACCTCACCGGGAGAGTCCGATGTTCGTCCGTCCGCTGCTCGGAGCAGCCGCGCTGGCCCTGCTCACGAGTACGACGGTCCTGGCTGCGTCGGCCGGCTCGGCGACCGTCAACGTCGCCACCCCGGGCAGCCTGCGCGGCTACGGGTTCGACCAGTGCCTGGCGCCGACGCAGCGGACCATGAACGTCTGGCTGCGGCAGTCGCCGTACCTCGCCGTCGGGATCTACATCTCCGGCGCCTCCCGGGCCTGCCGGGTCCAGCCCAACCTCACGCCGGACTGGGTCACCACCCAGCTGCGCAACGGCTGGCGGCTGCTGCCGATCACGCTCGGACCGCAGGCGCCGTGCAACCCGCGCTTCCCTCGCTACAAGCACGACCGGGTCATCGACAACGACCCGGGCAAGCACGGCCGGTTCGGGAAGGCGAACACGCAGGGCGCGGCCGAGGCCGACAAGACCGTCGCCGCGGCCCAGGCGCTCGGCCTCTCCCCCGGCAGCACGATGTGGTACGACCTCGAGGGCTTCGACGTGACGAACACGCGGTGCCGCAGGGCCTCGATGGCGTTCCTGTCCGGCTGGACGCGCGAGATCCACACCCAGCACTACGTGTCGGGCGTCTACTCCAGTGCCGGCTCGGGCATGGTGATGCTCGACCGGGCCCGGATCAACCACCCCGGGACCTACCACCTGCCCGACCAGATCTGGATCGCCCGGTGGGACGGCATGGCCAACACGTCCACGTCGTACATCCGCAGCGACGGCTGGCGCCCCGGCGGCCGGATGAAGCAGTACCTCGGTGGCCACGACGAGAAGTGGGGCGGCGTCACCGTCAACATCGACCGCGACTTCCTCGACCTCGGCAAGCCGACCGCGCCGGCGGAGACCCACTGCGGCGGCGTGCCGGTCGACCTGCCCGACTACCCGCGTGTGGACTCGTCCTCCACCCCGGGCCTCGTCAAGGCGTTGCAGTGTCTGCTCACCGAGCAGAAGGCGTACGCCGGCCGGATCAACGGGCACTTCAACGCGGCCACGCTGGCGGCCGGGCGGGCCTGGCAGAAGGAGCACGCCCTGCCGGTGCGGTCCTACTGGAACCGCCGCGGCTGGATGTCGCTGCTGGCGGTGGGGAGCCATCCCGTGGTGAAGTTCGGCTCGACGGGGCCGGCCGTGCGCGCGCTGCAGCGCACCCTGGATGCGGCCACGAAGAGCCTCGGCGTGCCGGTGACGGGGATCTTCAACGTCCGCACGGACGCCGCGCTGCGCACCTGGCAGTCTGCGGTCGGGCGCGAGTCGCACGGCGTCGCCAACCCGGGCACCTGGGCAGCGCTCGCGAGCGGCCTGCGCGCCCCGTCACACTGACAGCGCGGTCAGGCCGGTGAAGAACCCGAGACCGTCCGTGCCGGCACCGGTCAGGGCCTCGACGGCGTGCTCCGGGTGGGGCATCAGCCCGACGACGTTGCCGCGCTCGTTCGTGATGCCCGCGATGTCGTGCAGCGAGCCGTTGGGGTTGACGTCGAGGTAGCGGGCCACCACCCGGCCCTCGCCCTCGAGCCGGTCGAGCGTCTCGGTATCGGCCACGAAGCCCCCTTCGCCGTTCTTGAGGACGATGGTCACCTCGGCGTTCGCGGCGTACGACGAGGTCCACGGCGTCGAGGTGTTCTCGATGCGGAGCCGTTGGTCGCGGCACACGAACGTGCGGTGGTCGTTGCGGATCAGCGCCCCGGGCAGCAGATGTGACTCGCACAGGATCTGGAAGCCGTTGCAGATGCCGAGCACGGGTAACCCGCGGTCGGCGGCGGCGACCACCTCGGTCATCACCGGGGCGAAGCGCGAGATCGCACCGCAGCGCAGGTAGTCGCCGTACGAGAAGCCGCCCGGCAGGACGACCGCGTCCACGCCGTGCAGGTCGGCATCGCCGTGCCAGAGGGCGACGGCCTCGCCACCCGCGAGCCGGACGGCGCGGGCCGCGTCGGCGTCGTCGAGCGAGCCGGGGAAGGTGACGACGCCGATCCTCACTCCGGACCCTCGCCGTCGACGCCGGGCACCGGCATGACCTCCTGGGTGTCCTCGCCGGGAGGCTCGGCCGGGGTCTCGACGGGCTCGACCGACGGCACGGGCTCGGCCGACGAGACGGGGTCGTCGAGGGTCACGGTGTAGTCCTCGATCACCGGGTTGGCGAGCAGGGTTTCGGCCATCCGGCGTACCTCCGCGAGCTGCTCGTCGTCGGGGGCTCCGTCGACCTCGACCTCGAAGCGCTTCCCCTGACGTACGTCGGCCACCCCTTCGAAGCCGAGTCGCGGAAGGGCGCCGAGCACCGCCTTGCCCTGGGGGTCGAGGATCTCGCGCTTGGGCATCACGTCGACGACGTATCGGGCCACGGGTCGCGCCTTTCGAAGCGGCGTGCGCGCCGGCGCGCGCGGTGAGGCCTCAAGTCTAGGGACGCCGGGCCGCCACTCGTCGCACCGGCACCCGGAGCGGGCACACTGGTGTCATGGCAACGAACAACCCCTTCGGCGGACGGCCCGCGCAGGCCAGCCTGCTCCAGCTCGACTACCCGCAGTCGCTGGCGGTGTACGACGAGTACGCCGCGGCCCAGAAGGCGGTGGACTTCCTCTCCGACCAGGAGTTCCCCGTCCAGAACTGCATGATCGTCGGCACCGATCTCAAGCAGGTCGAGCGGATCACCGGCCGCCTCACCTCCGGGAAGGTCGCCGCGGGTGGCGCGTTGTCGGGTGTCTGGCTGGGACTGTTCGTGGGCCTGATCATCACGCTCTTCTCGAAGAGCGGGACCAACGCGCTCGCCACGGTGCTGTCGACCGCACTGTTCGGCCTGCTGTTCGGGCTGGTCTGGGCGTTGCTGGGGTACGCCGCCACCCGCGGCCAGCGCGACTTCTCCTCGGTACGCGTCGTCGTCGCGACCCGCTACGAGGTCCTGGTCGAGCACAAGTTCCTCGCCCGCGCCAAGGAGCTGCTCGCCCAGCTCCCCGGAGGCCGGCCCAACCCCTTCGCGTAGGCCCGGGTCGTCTGCGCCAGCGAACCACCGCCTCCGAGCGCGGAGCAGTCAGCTCGGTGACGTGCCACGCCGTTGCTCGGCCACCAGCTCGGAGGCCCGCATCAGGTCCTTGCGGACGGTCTCGGGCGCCCAGCGCCCGCTCACGGCGGCGGCGAGCGCGAACGGCCCGTGCCCGATCAGTCGGCCCTCGGCCGTGAGCCGGGTGCCCTGCTGGATCTTGAGGAAGCGCAGGTGGAGGATGCCGTCGACGCCGTGCCAGGTGCCGGACTCGCCGATGTGGCGGTAGGGCACGAGGTCGGTCAGCTCCATCCAGGGCTTGATGCCGACCTTGGTGACGTCGCGCCACTGCATGCCGGGCCGCGGGTCACCCTCGTCGACGTTCGTCACGGTGCGCAGCGAGGACTGCCACAGCGGCCTGTTGCGGGGCTCCGCCAGGAAACGGAACAGCGCCTGCGGTGGGTGCGGCAGGTCCATGCTGACCGTGAACGTCGTCATCGCCAGGCCTCACCCGTGAGCGTCTCGTAGGCCTCCAGGTAGCGGGCGCGGGTCAGGGCGACGATCTCGTCGGGCAGCGGCGGCGGCGGCTCGCCCGTCGTCCGGTCCCAGCCGGACTCGGGGGAGAGCAGCCAGTTGCGCACCAGCTGCTTGTCGTACGACGGCTGGGCGCGGCCCGGCTGCCACCGGTCGGCCGGCCAGAAGCGCGACGAGTCGGGGGTGAGCACCTCGTCGGCGAGCACCGTCGTACCGTCCGACCGGCGTCCGAACTCCAGCTTGGTGTCCGCCAGGATGATGCCGCGCCCCCGTGCGATCTCCTCGGCCGCGGCGTACACGGCCAGCGTGAGCGCGCGCAGCTCGACGGCCGTGTCCTCGCCGACGACGTGGACCACGGCTTCGAACGAGACGTTCTCGTCATGCTCGCCGAGGGCGGCCTTGGTGGCCGGGGTGAAGATCGGCTCGGGCAGCCGGCTGCCGTCCTGGAGGCCGGCGGGGAGCGGGATGCCGCACACCTCGCCCGCGCGTTCGTAGTCGATCAGGCCCGTGCCGGTGAGGTAGCCGCGGGCGACGCACTCGACGGGCAGCATCTCGAGACGCTCGCAGATCACGGCACGCCCCCGCACCGCGGGCGGCACGTCGGTGGACAGGACGTGGTGGGGCACCAGGGTGGCCAGCCGGTCGAACCACCACAGCGACATCCGGGTCAGGATCTCGCCCTTGTCGGGGATCGGGGTGTCGAGCACGAAGTCGAAGGCCGAGATCCGGTCACTCGCCACCATGAGCAGACGGCCGTCCGGCAGCTCGTAGAGATCGCGCACCTTGCCGGAGTGCAGATGCGTTGCGCCGTCGATGTGCGGGGCCACGATGGACTGCATGAGCGAAGGCTACCGACCGGTCGCCGGGGCCGGATCAGTACCGGACCGCGAACTCGCCGGCCCCGGTCGGCCGTACGTCGGTGACCGAGACGCCGCGGACGACGGCGGACGACGGTCCGTGGCGGCACCAGTCGACGAGGGCCTGCACGGCGTCGTCCGGACCCTCGAGGTGACCGGCCACCGACCCGTCGGGCTCGTTGCGGATCCAGCCGGTGACGCCGAGACGCTCGGCCTCCTGGACGGCGTACCAGCGGAACCCCACGCCCTGGACGCGCCCGGTCACCCGCACCGCCACCGCCCTGGCCATGCGCCCAGCCTAGGGAGCACGCCGCGGCGCTGCGACGGACCACCTCACAGGATCGCGCCGGGCGAGTACGCCGCGGCGGCCGGGTGGCGGGCGACGACCTGCTCCACTCGGCGTACGACGGCGGCGGTCTGCGCACGAGCGGCCCCGGTGAACTCGATGGGGTCGCGTACGAGCGCCGCGATGTCGGCGCGGTCGAGCCCGAGGCGGGGGTCGGCGGCGAGGCGGTCGAAGAGGTCGTTGTGGCTGCGGCCCCGGCGCATCTCGAGGGCGACGGCGACGGCATGCTCCCGGATCGCTTCGTGGGCCTGCTCGCGGCCGACCCCGGCCCGCACGGCGGCGATCAGCACCTTGGTCGTGGCCAGGAACGGCAGGTAGCGGTCGAGCTCGCGCTGGATCACGGCGGGGAAGGCACCGAACTCGTCGAGCACGGTGAGGAAGGTCTGGAAGAGCCCGTCGGTGGCGAAGAACGCGTCCGGCAGCGCGACCCGTCGTACGACGGAGCAGGAGACGTCACCCTCGTTCCACTGGTCGCCGGCCAGCTCGGACACCATCGACAGGTGACCGCGCAGCACGACCGCGAGACCGTTGACGCGCTCGCAGGAGCGGGTGTTCATCTTGTGGGGCATCGCGCTGGAGCCGACCTGGCCCTCGGCGAAGCCCTCGGTCACCAGCTCCAGCCCGGCCATCAGCCGGATCGTGGTGGCCAGGTCGGACGGGGCCGACACCAGCTGCACCAGCGCCGAGACGACGTCGAAGTCGAGGGAGCGGGGATACACCTGGCCCACGCTGTCGAGGACCCGGCCGAACCCGAGGTGGGCGGCGACGCGCTGCTCGAGGTCGGCGAGCTTCGCCTCGTCGCCGTCGAGGAGGTCGAGCATGTCCTGGGAGGTGCCCATCGGGCCCTTGATCCCGCGCAGTGGGTAACGCGCGAGCAGGTCCTCGAGCCGCTCGAGGCCGACCATCAGCTCGTCGGCGACGGTGGCGAACCGCTTGCCGAGCGTGGTGGCCTGCGCCGCGACGTTGTGGGAGCGACCGGCGATCACCGTCGCCTCGTGCTCGGTGGCCAGCCGCGCCAGGCGGGCGAGCGCGGCCACCGCCCGGTCGCGCACCAGCTCGAGCGACCGACGCACCTGCAGCTGCTCGACGTTCTCGGTCAGGTCGCGGCTGGTCATGCCCTTGTGGACGTGCTCCTGCCCGGCCAGTGCCGCGAACTCCTCGATGCGGGCCTTCACGTCGTGCCGGGTGAGGCGCTCGCGGGCGGCGATGGAGTCGAGGTCGACGGTCTCGGCGACATGCTCGTGGGCCTCGACCACGCCGTCGGGCACGTCGACCCCGAGGTCGCGTTGGGCGCGGAGCACGGCGATCCAGAGCCGGCGCTCGAGGACGACCTTGTGCTCCGGCGACCAGATCGCGGCCAGGTCGGGCGCGGCGTACCGAGTGGCGAGGACGTTGGGGACGGTCATCGGGCGGCTGCCCCCGCGGCGATGTCGCGACGCCACTGGGCGCCGGGGAAGCTCACCATGGCGACCCCCTCGTAGGCCTTGGCGCGAGCGTCCGCGACGTCGGCGCCGACGGCCGTGACCGCGAGCACCCGACCGCCGGCAGTGACCAGGCGGCCGTCGACCAGCGCCGTGCCGGCGTGGATCACGTCGACGTCGGGGTCGCGTTCGAGCGTCTCGGTGCCGACGATGACGTCTCCCTCGGAGGAGGTCTCGGGATAGCCCTTGGAGGCCATCACCACGGCGACGGCGGCGCCGGGCCTCCAGGCGGGCGGGGGGACGTCGGCGAGGGTGCCGGTCGCCGCGCCCAGCAGCAGCGGGGAGATCGGCGAGTCGAGCAGGGCCAGCAGCGGCTGGGTCTCCGGGTCGCCGAACCGGACGTTGAACTCGACGACGCGGACGCCGCGCTCGGTCAGGGCCAGTCCGGCGTACAGGAGGCCGCGGAACGGCGTACCGCGGCGGGCGAGCTCGTCGACGGTGGGCCGCAGCACGGTGCGGGTGACCTCGTCGACCAGGTCCGAGGGTGCCCAGCGCAGGGGCGTGTAGGCGCCCATCCCGCCGGTGTTGGGACCTTCGTCGCCGTCGTACGCGCGCTTGAAGTCCTGGGCCGGTTGGAGCGGGTAGACCGTGCTGCCCTCGGCCTCGCTCCAGCTGCAGAGCCCGAAGAGGCTGACCTCGGGGCCGTCGAGGTACTCCTCGACGACGACGCGGTCGCACGCGGTCGCGTGGTCGAGGGCCGCCTGCCGGTCGCCGGTGACCAGCACTCCCTTGCCCGCGGCGAGCCCGTCATCCTTGACGACGTACGGTGGGCCGAACGCGTCGAGGGCGGCGGCCACCTGGTCGCTCGTCGTACACAGGCGAGCGGCGGCCGTCGGCACCCCGGCCGCGGTCATGACGTCCTTGGCGAACGCCTTGGAGCCCTCCAGCCGCGCGGCCGCTGCGGACGGACCGAAGCACGCGATGCCGGCCGCGGACACCGCGTCGGCCACGCC
>JBAUWD010000039.1:0-6590 GCA_049583575.1 Nocardioides sp. | reverse complement strand
TCAGGCGGCTCCTCGGTGGGCGGGGCGGGTGCGTTCCACGGCGCGCAGGCGGACCGAGGCCGCGCGTGGGTTGTGGGCGACCTCGTCGGGACCGGCCCGTTCGGCCCCCCGGGTGACCAGCCGCAGGGCGGGCTCGTGGCCGGGAGGGACGAACGGCAGGTCGTCGGGTACGTCGAGGCGCGTGGCGGCGGCGAACGCCTGCTTCACCAAGCGGTCCTCCAGCGACTGGTAGGACTCCACGACCACGCGACCGCCGACGGCGAGCACGCCGATCGCCGCGGGGATGGCACGGCGCAGGACGCCCAGCTCGTCGTTGACCTCCATCCGCAGGGCCTGGAAGGTGCGCTTCGCGGGATGCCCCCCGGTCCTCCGCGCCGGCGCCGGGATCGCGTCGTACAGCAGCTCGACGAGCCGGGCCGAGGTGGTGAACGGCTCGGAGGCGCGCTCACGCACGACTTCGGCCGCGATGCGCGGCGCGAACCGCTCCTCGCCGTAGTCCCGCAGGACGCGGACCAGCTCTGACTGCGGGTACGTGTTGAGGACGTCGGCGGCGGTCGGCCCGGTGGTCCGGTCCATCCGCATGTCGAGCGGGGCATCCTCGCGGTAGGCGAAGCCGCGCTCCGCGACGTCCAGCTGCATCGAGGAGACACCCAGGTCGAAGAGCACGGCATCGGCATGCTCGAGCCCCAGGCCGGCGAGCACGTCCGGGATCGCGTCGTACGTCGCGTGCACCCCGGTGAAGCGTTCGCCGTACGACGCGAGGCGGTCGCCTGCCATCCGCAGCGCCTCCGCGTCCCGGTCGATGCCGATGACCCGGGCGAGCTCGCAGCGGCCGAGCACGGCCGCGCTGTGTCCGCCGAGCCCGAGCGTCGCGTCCACCAGCACGGCGCCCTCGTGGCCGAGAGCCGGCGTCAGGAGGGCGACGACCCGGTCGAGCAGCACCGGGACGTGGGAGGGGGTGGCCATCTGCCTAGCGCCCCAGGTGGGCCAGCAGGAGCAGGCCTGCGGCGAAGGCGGTCGAGGTGGTGGCGGAGAAGGCCATCAGGGCCACCGCGTCACGAGCCTGGTGGCGCACCCGGCGCTGCGGCGCCGCAGGCGTCAGTCCCGCGGCGCGTGGTGCGCTGGGTGTGAGACTCATCGGTTCGACCCCGCTCGGTGGCGCATGACTCTGGATGGATGGAAGGGACTCGCCCAGCCAGGTCCCTGCCCGCTCCCTCGAGATGGGGCTCGAGATGGGACGTCGTCTGGAGCCGGGGAAGGTGCCCCAGATGACGCGGGAGCGGGCACGAGACCTCGCTGGGCGAATCCCTCTGTGCTGTTGTCGTGTCGGTGGGGAGCGAGACCCGTCAGGTGGCCGGGAGGATGTCCTCGCTCATGTCGGCGAACGTCTGGCTGTGCTCGTTCTCCCAGGCGGCGATCCGGGCCGGGTCCCAGATCTCCACACGGCTGAGCGCGCCGATCACGACCACCTCGCGGTCGAGGCCGGCGTACTCCTTGAGCAGGGGCGGGATGGTGATCCGGCCCTGCTTGTCGGGTGTGTCCTCCGCGGCTCGCATGGCCAGGAACCGCCCGTACTCACGCGCCTGACGGACGGTGAGGGGCGCCTCCTGGACGCGTCGGGCCTCGTTCGCGAAGTCGGCGATCGGGAAGACGTTGAGGCAGAAGTCCTGACCCTTCGTCACCACGAGTCCCTCCGCGAGCTGCTCCCTGAACTTGGCCGGAAGGATGAGCCGGTTCTTCTCGTCGAGCCTCGGGGTGTAGGAGCCCACGAACATCGGGCACCTCCACTCGAGTCGGCCCATCCCTCCACTTCGCCCCACAGTACTCCACTTTGCTCCACCGTCAACCACATTCACCCAAGTCGGGGTGCGTTTCAGGCAGGGCCGGACCGGCTGGGACCTGCCGCGACCGTGGGGGGTGGCGACGTGCGACCGTGCGGGCGCACCGGCGACTCCCGGGATCTGCGCAGGTCAGCGAGCTACCGCCCCGAGACCTCGGTACGGCGCTCCGCGGGTGGGGGGACCTGGTGGGGAGGAGTGGGGGAAGACGCGGAGGTGATGCCGAGCCGACCCGGCGGGGGTCGTCCGGAGAGCGGCATCGAGGCACACTCCAGGTGGGGCCAACCGCAACCAAACCGTGACCCCGGGAGTCAGAACCAAGCAGCCTCGCTCCGCGTAGGTTGTCCTGCACGACCTGTCACGGCCGGCCGACCGAGTGCGCCCCTGGACTGGTCGACGCGTGGCGCTGCGGCGCCCCACAACGACGGGAAGGACGGCTCGTGGCTGGTCCGGCTTCGCAGGGCGCAGACCTCGACACCCTGCGCAGGGTGGTCGAGAAGGTCCGCGGCAACATCAAGCGCGTCATCGAGGGCAAGCCCGACGTCATCAGCTCGGCGATCACGGTGCTGCTCGCCGAGGGCCATCTGCTGATCGAGGACGTGCCGGGCGTCGGCAAGACGATGCTCGCCAAGTCGCTCGCGCGCAGCATCGACTGCTCCGTCCGGAGGATCCAGTTCACCCCCGACCTCCTGCCTTCCGACGTCACCGGCGTCTCGGTGTACAACCAGGAGAGCCGCGAGTTCGAGTTCCGGCCCGGCGGCGTGTTCGCGAACATCGTGGTCGGCGACGAGATCAACCGGGCCTCGCCCAAGACGCAGTCGGCGCTGCTGGAGTGCATGGAGGAGCGTCAGGTCACGGTCGACAACACGACGTACCACCTCGACCAGCCGTTCATGGTGATCGCCACCCAGAACCCCATCGAGATGGAGGGCACCTACGCGCTGCCCGAGGCGCAGCGCGACCGCTTCATGCTGCGGCTGTCCGTCGGCTATCCCGTGGAGGCGGCCGAGATCGCGATGCTCGACTCGCACACGATGACCAGCCCGCTCGACGACCTCGAGCCGGTCACCGACGCCGTCGAGATCGCCAAGCTGATCGGCATCGTGGCCCAGGTCCACGTGTCGCAGGCCGTCCAGCGCTACACCGTCGCCCTGTCAGCGGCCACGCGCCGTACCTCCGAGCTGTCGCTGGGTGCCTCGCCCCGTGCCTCCCTCCACCTGGTTCGTGCGGCGAAGGCGACGGCAGCACTCCAGGGCCGCGACTACGTGCTCCCGGACGACGTGCTCTCCCTCGCGCCCTGGGTCCTCACCCATCGGCTCCTGCCCAGCGTCGAGGCCGCGATGGGCGGCCGGACCACGGCGACGATCCTGGAGAGCATCCTCCACTCGGTCCCGGTGCCCGAGGGGACCCGTGCGTGAGGCCCTGTCCGGTCTGACCGTCCGTGGACGGGCCTTCCTGGCTGCCGGGATCACCGCCGTCGTCTGCGCGGTCCTGCTCGGCCAACCCACGCTGACCCGCGTCGGGGTCCTCGTCGCGGCGCTGCCCCTGCTGACCGCGGCCACCCTCGGCCACAGTCGCTACCGGCTCGCTCTCGTCCGCAACGTCGGCCCCCAGACGGTGACGGCGGGCCAGCCGTCGACCGTGCAGCTGACGATGACCAACGAGGGACGTACCCCCAGTGGCGTCCTCATGCTGGAGGACCACGTCCCCTACGTCCTCGGTACCCGGCCCCGGTTCGTGCTGGACGGCATCGGTCACGGCTGGCGTCGCCATGCGTCGTACCAGGTGCGCTCCGACGTCCGCGGGCGGTTCGAGATCGGGCCGATGAGCGTGCGCGTCACCGACCCGTTCGGTCTCGTGGAGCTCGGTCGGTCGTTCCGCAGTACCGCGACGCTCACCGTGACGCCGCGGACCGTCCCGCTGCCGCCCATCCCGCTCGGCGGTGCGTGGACCGGCTCGGGCGACAACCGTCCTCGCGCGTTCGCGGTCGGCAGTGCCGAGGACGTGACGGTCCGCGAGTACCGCCGCGGCGACGACCTGCGGCGAGTCCACTGGCGCAGCTCCGCGCGCGTGGGTGAGCTCATGGTGCGGCGCGAGGAGCAGCCGTGGCAGTCGCGCGCGACGCTCTTCGTCGACAACCGGCTCAGTGCCCACCAGGGTCAGGGCGTCGCCTCGTCGCTGGAGGCCGCCGTCGCCGCAGCGGCCTCGATCGCCGTGCACCTCGGGCAGCGAGGCTTCACGGTTCGGCTGGTCACGTCGGCCGGCGACGACCTCAGTACGTCGTGGCACACCCGCGAACCCGAGCTCAACACCCGCGCGATGCTCGAGGCGCTCGCCGTCGTCCAGCCGGTGACCAACCAGCGGATCGAGACCGGCTGGCTCGCCGAGTCGACCCACGGCGGGCTGCTCCTCGCGGTGATCGGGGCGATCACCGAGGCCGACGGCCCGATGCTGCGGCGCATGCACCACCACGCGGGGTCCCCGCTGGCGCTGGCCCTGGACGTCTCGGCGTGGGCTCCCTCGAGCGCCGGCCTCGGCGCCGTACCCAACTCGGCGCGACCGCTGCTCGTGCGTCAGGGCTGGCGTGCCGTCACGCTGCGTCCTCGCGACCGGCTCGATCTCGTGTGGCAGGACCTCGGCCGGACCAGCGCCCACGCGGCGCGAGCGGGCGGCTCCGGCGACGAGATCCGTGCGGTCCCACAGGTGGCCCGATGATCGACCACGTCGCCGACGCCCGGCGCGAGCTGCCGCTGGCCCTGGTCGCGGCGGCGACCACGTGGGTCACCATGCTGTCGTGGCGTGGCTTCAGCATCCACTGGGGCGAGTACGTCGCACCTCTGCTCCTCGTGGCCGCCATCGTGTCGTTCACTGGTGTTGCGCTACGAGCAGCGCCCCTGCCGCGCCGGGTGAGCGTGCTGGTCCACGTGCTGGTCGTCGGCCTGCTCGTCCTCATGATGCTGGGGGCCGACCCGTTCCATCCGGTCGGCAGCGCCCACCACCTCTCCGACACCGTGGGGAACGCCTGGAACTCCGCCTACACCTACCAGCCGCCGGTGCCCAGCAGCGTGCCGAGCATCGCCCCGATGATGATCCTGTTCGGCGCGCTCAGCCTGCTCGTGGTCGACCTCATGGCCTGCTGGCTGCGGCGCGTCTCCCTGGCCGGGCTCCCGCTGCTCGCGATCTACTGCGTCCCGATCAGCCTGATCGGGAACGGCGTCCCGTGGCTGGTCTTCCTGCTCGCGGCGGCCGGGTTCCTGCTGATGATGTACCTCCACGAGTCGGCGCACATCACCCGGTGGGGTCGGCCTCTCGGCGCGTCGACCGCGACCGGGGACGCACAGGGCTTCGGCACCAGCACCGGCGCCAGCAAGGCCAGCGCCGTCAGCGTCGGCAGCGCGGCCGTCGTCCTCGCCGTGATCCTCCCGGTCTTCATCCCGACCCTCCACCTCGACGGGCTCGGGTTGTTCGGTCCCGGCGGCAGTGGTGGAAACGGCGTGAAGGTGATCAACCCGATCACCGACATGCGGCGCAACCTGCACCGCGGCAAGGATGTGCCGCTGCTGGACGTCAAGACCGACGACCCCGACCCGTCGTACCTCCGGATCGCGGTGCTGACGGAGTTCAACGGCGTGGAGTGGACGAGCGGGAGCCGCAGCATCGTCAGCAACCAGCTGGCTGACGGCCTGGTCCCGCTGGAGGTCCCGGAGCTGGCGAACAACGTGGTGACCCGCAGCTACAACTACCGGCTGACCGGCACCTCCGACTTCGCGTCCCGCTGGCTGCCGACGGAGTTCCCGGTCTCCGACGTGGTCGCACACGGCAGCTGGCACTACGACACCCGAACGATGGACTTCATCGCGGGCGATGACGCGACCACGACCGCGGGGCTGACGTGGACCATGACGGCTGCGAAGCCCGAGCTGTCCAACTACTCGATGATCCACTCGCTGAGCGCGCCGCTGACCGTGCAGGCGCCGTTCACCGCTCTGCCGAGCACCTTGCCGCCGCTGGTCAGCCAGCTGGCCCAGCGGGTCACGGCCGGGTCCGGCTCCCGGTTCGAGGAGATGGTCCGCCTGCAGGACTGGTTCCGCTCCCGCTTCCGCTACAGCCTCAAGACCGCTCCGGGTGACGGCAACGATGCGTTGGTGCGCTTCCTGGCACCCGGCAAGGACGGCCGGGTCGGGTACTGCGAGCAGTTCGCCTCGGCGTTCGCGGTGATGGCGCGCACGCTGAACGTCCCGGCCAGGGTGGCCGTCGGCTTCCTGGAGCCCAGCAAGGCCGCCGACGGCGACTGGGTCTACAGCGCCCACGACCTGCACGCCTGGCCCGAGGTCTACTTCCAGGGCTCCGGCTGGGTGCGCTTCGAGCCGACTCCGGCCACGCGGGCAGGCTCGGTGCCGAAGTACACCGTCGGCCAGGTGACCAAGCCGAGCGGCCACCACACCAACCCGGCGGGCGGCGGCAGGCAGACCGGTGACCCGAGCGCCAGCCAGTCGATCCGGAACCCACACACCAAGACCTCGACCACCGGCTCCTCCTCGGGCACCCACCTGCCGTGGCTGGTGCTGCTCAGCCTGCTCGGTCTGCTGGTGGTCCTGGCCGGGCTCACGCTGGTGCCGGGCGTCGTACGACGGTCGCGGCGCAGGCACCGCCTCGCCGGCGGGGCCGAGGATGCCTGGGCCGAGCTGCACGACAGCGCAGTCGATCTCGGCGTGGCCTGGCCGACCGGCCGGTCGCCGCACGAGACGGGCC
>JBAUWD010000038.1:0-1903 GCA_049583575.1 Nocardioides sp. | reverse complement strand
GGTGCGCAGCGACAGCGCGACGCCGAGCTGGCCGAGGCCGAGGCACACGAACGTCGCGGTGCGCGCCTGGTCGCCGCCCACGATGAGCCCGGTCGCGAGTGCGGTCACGGCCAGCGACGCGGCGGCGACGGCGAGGAGCACCACGTCGGGCCTGCTCAGGACCCCTGCCTCACGTCGTACGGGTGGTGCCCGCATGGCGTCGGAGGCGATCGGCTCCCCGCTGAAGGCCACCCCGGTCAGGCCGTGGGTGAGCAGGTTGACCCACAGGATCTGGGAGGGCAGCAGTGGGAGCGCCATCCCGAGGAGGGGGCCGAACAGCATCACCGCGACCTCGCTCACGCCGCCCGAGACGGCGTACACGAGGAAGGAGCGGAGGTTCGCGAAGATCCGGCGACCCTCCTCGACCGCCGCGACGACGGTCGAGAGGTCGTCGTCGAGCAGCACCACGTCCGCCGCCTGACGGGCCACCTCGGTGCCGCCCAGCCCGGCGGCGACGCCGATGTCGGAGCGCTTCAGCGCAGGAGCGTCGTTGACACCGTCTCCCAGCATCGCCACGACCTCGCCGCGGGCCTGGAGGGCCTTCACCAGCTCGACCTTCTCGCCGGGACGCACCCGCGCGAACACCGACGAGGCGAACCGATCGGTGACGCCGTCGCGCTGCGGGGCCGTCGGCTGGTGGTCGGGCTCATCCTCGATGCCGACCTTCCGGGCGATGCTGTGAGCGGTCAGGGCGTGGTCGCCGGTCACCAGCACCACGCGGATACCGGCCTCGTGGCAGCGCCGTACGACGCCGGCGGCGGCATCGCGGGGCGGGTCGCCGAAGGCGACGAGCCCGGCCAGCTCCATCGACCCGGGGAGCGGAGCGAGGTCCTCCCGGTCGGCACGCGCCACCGCGAGCACCCGGCACCCCTCCTCGGCCCAGGCGTCGGCGATCCCCAGGGCGGCCGTGCGCTCGCCGTCCGGCACCAGCGGCAGGACCGCCTCGGGAGAGCCCTTGACCACCGTCAGCCGGTCGGCGCCAGCACGATGGACCGTCGTCATGCGCTGGGAGGCGGCGTCGAAGGGCACCTCCTCGGCTCGCGGCCAGTGCCCGCGCGTGACGCCGAGATCGAGCCCGTGCTCCTCGGCACAGTCGAGCAGGGCGATCTCCAGCGGGTCGCCGCTCGCTAGGTGTTCCTCGCCGCCGGTGCGCTCCGCGTCGTTGCAGAGGACGAGGTCGCGGAGCAGGTCGCGGGTGCGGACCTCCCCCTCGGAGGCCCCGTCCTCTCCCGCCCACACGTGCTCCACCGCCAGGCTCCCGTGGGTGAGGGTGCCCGTCTTGTCGGTGGCGATCACGGTCACGGAGCCGAGGGTCTCGACGGCCGACAACCGGCGGACGACGGCCGACCGCCGTGCCATCCGGTGCGCCCCCGTCGCCAACGCCACGGTCATCACCGCCGGCAGCGACTCGGGGACGGCCGCCACGGCCAGGCTGGCGCCCACCACGAGCATCTCCACCAGGCCCTCTCCGCGCAGCAACCCGAGCACGACCACCAGGAGCGTGAGGGCCAGCACGGTCGCCACCAGGAGGGTGCTCAGCCGTCGCATCCGGTCCTGCAGGGGGGTACGACGCAACGGGGCCTCGTGCACCATCGCGGCCAGCATCCCGAGACCGCTGTCCCGCCCGGTGGCCGTGACGACCAGCTCGCCGCGCCCTCTGACCACGAGCGTGCCGGCCGTGAGGGTGTCGCCCCGCTGGTGCGCCACCGGGAGCGACTCCCCCGTCATCGACGACTCGTCGAGGGTCAGTGCTGCCGCATCCGCCAGCGTCCCGTCGGCCGCCACGACGTCGCCGCCCGACAGCAGCAGGAGGTCGCCGGGCACCACCTCGGCCGCGGGCACGCCGTACGGCAGCCCGTTCCGC
>JBAUWD010000037.1:0-4642 GCA_049583575.1 Nocardioides sp. | reverse complement strand
GTGCAGGACCCGGATCGCGGCCACGGCACCCATCACCGCGACCTCGGCACCGGGCCAGGCGAACACCCGCGTGGCACCGAGCGCCCGGGAGTTCATGGCGATGTAGGCGCCGCCGTACGTCTTGCGTGTCACCAGCGTGACCCGGGGGACGACGCACTCGCCGAAGGCGTGCAACAGCTTCGCGCCGCGGCGTACGACGCCGTCCCACTCCTGGCCGACGCCGGGGAGGTAGCCCGGCACGTCGACGAGGACGACCAGCGGGACGCCCAGGGCGTCGCACAGCCGCACGAACCGTGACGCCTTCTCGGCCGACAGGGAGTCGAGGCAGCCGCCCAGACGCAGCGGGTTGTTGGCGACCACGCCGACCGTGCGACCGCCCAGCCGGCCGAGGGCCGTGACGATGTTGGGCGCCCAGCGCTCGTGCAGCTCCTGCATGGTGCCCTCGTCGAGGAGCGCGTCGACGAGCGGGTGTACGTCGTAGGCGCGCTTCTTGGACTCGGGCAGCATCTGCGACAGGTCGCGGTCGTCGACGGCGGCGAGGTCGAGCTGCCCTTGGGACCCGAGCAGCGATGCCACGGTGCGAGCGCGCTCGAGCGCCTCCTGCTCGCTCTCGGTGAGGATGTGGACGACGCCGGAGCGGCGGCCGTGCGGCTCGGGTCCACCGAGGCGCAGCATGTCGACGTCCTCGCCCGTCACCGAGCGTACGACGTCGGGGCCGGTCACGAAGATCCTGCCGTCGGGGCCGAGGATCACCACGTCGGTGAGGGCCGGGCCGTACGCAGCACCCCCGGCGGCCGGACCGAGCACGACCGAGATCTGTGGGATCTTGCCCGACGCCTGGGTCATCACCTGGAAGATCCGGCCGACGGCGTGCAGCGACAGCACGCCCTCGGCGAGCCGGGCGCCACCGGAGTGCCA
Source organism: Nocardioides sp. (assembly GCA_049583575.1). Classification (GTDB taxonomy): domain Bacteria; phylum Actinomycetota; class Actinomycetes; order Propionibacteriales; family Nocardioidaceae; genus Nocardioides. The sequence continues at coordinate 3,724 of JBAUWD010000037.1, read as the reverse complement.
CAGCCCGATGATCGGGGTGCCCTCGGTCATCGCCCGGTGGTAGGCGTTCACCACGACCTTGCAGCCCTCGTCGCCCATCGCTCCGCCCATGACGGTGGCGTCGGAGCAGAAGACGACCACACGACGCCCGTGCACCCGCCCCACGGCGGCGAGCATGCCGCAGTCGTCCTGGGGACTGATCAGCCGCAGCGTGCCCTCGTCGAGCAGCGCGGTGATCCGGTGCATCGGATGGCGGGGGTCCTCGGTGCGCGGCGGCTTGGTGACGACGGCGGTCATCAGATGCTCCCGAAGGCGACGGCGACGTTGGCACCGCCGAACCCGAACGAGTTGTTCAGCGCCGCGACGTCTCCCGCCGGGAGGTCGCGCGCGCTGGTCGGGATGTCGAGCTCGACCTGGGGGTCGAGGTGGTCGAGGTTGATCGTGGGCGGACTGACCCGGTGGTGGATCGCGAGCACCGTCGCGATCGCCTCGAGCGCGCCGGCACCGCCGAGCAGGTGTCCGGTCATCGACTTGGTGCTGGTGACGACCACCTGGTCGGCGTGTGCGCCGAGAGTCGCGTGGATCATCAGTCCCTCCGCGATGTCGCCCTGCGGGGTCGAGGTGGCGTGGGCGTTGATGTGGACGATGTCGGAGGCCGAGATCTCGGACTCCTCCAGCGCTCGCACGATCGCGCGCGCGCCCCCGCGCCCGGCCGGGTCGGGCTGCGCGATGTCGTGGGAGTCGGCCGTGATCCCGGCGCCCAGCACCTCGGCGTAGATCCGGGCGCCGCGCGCCCTGGCGTGCTCCTCGGACTCGATCACGAGGACTCCGGCGCCCTCGCCGAGCACGAACCCGTCGCGGGCGACGTCCCACGGCCGCGAGACCGTGGTGGGGTCTCCGGTGTTCTTCGACAGCGCCATCATGTTCGCGAACGCCGCCATCGGGAGCGGGTGGATGGCCGCCTCGGTGCCACCCGCGAGGATGACGTCGGCGCGGCCGAGCCGGATCTGGTCGAGCGCCAGCGAGATGGCCTCGTTGCCGGACGCACAGGCGGAGACCGGGGTGTTGACCGCCGCCCGTGCACCGACGTACAGGCTGAGGTTCGCCGCGGGCGCGTTGGGCATCAGCATGGGTACGGCGAGCGGTGAAACGCGCCGCGGGCCCTTCTCCAGGAGTGCGTCGTAGTTGGCCAGCAGCGTGGTGACGCCGCCGATCCCGGACGCCATCGCCACGCCGAGCCGGTCGCCGTCGACGTCGGCGCCCTCGAGGCCGGCGTCGGCCCAGGCCTCCATGGCCGCCACCAGCGCGAACTGGGACGAGCGGTCCAGCCGCCGGGCCTTGACCCGCTCCAGCACCTCGGTGGGTTCCACGGCGATGCGGCCGGCGATCTTGACCGGCATGTCGTCGGCCCAGGGGTCGTCGAGGTGGCGGACGCCCGACTGGCCCTTGACCAGGGCGTCCCAGGTGGAGGAGACGTCGCCGCCGACCGGGGAGGTCGTCCCCAGGCCGGTGACGACGACACGCTTGTTCGACATGGTGTCCTCGCGGGTGGTGGGTGGGTGGACGGGCGGGACCGGTGGTGGCCGGGCTCAGCCCTGGGCGTTCTCGATGAAGGAGACGGCGTCGCCGACGGTCTTGAGGTTCTTGACCTCCTCGTCGGGGATGGAGACCCCGAACTTCTCCTCCGCGGCCACGACGACCTCGACCATGGACAGCGAGTCGACGTCGAGGTCGTCGACGAACGACTTGTCGAGCTGGACGTCCTCGACGGGGATTCCCGCGACCTCGTTGACGATCTCGGCGAGGTCGGCGCGGATCTCTTCGGTGGTGGCCATGCTGTGGTTCCTGCTTTCTGTAGTCACCAGTGGTGGTTGCGGTGATGGCCCCAGGCCTGCCTGGGTGCTTACGGAACGGTGATGACCTGCGCTGCGTACGCCAGGCCGGCACCGAACGCGATCAGCAGCGCGGTGTCCCCGCTGCGTGCCTGTCCCTCGTCGATCATCCGGTCGAGGGCCAGGGGGATCGAGGCCGCCGAGGTGTTGCCCTGCTCGGCGATGTCGCGGGCGATCTGCACCCGCTCGGGAAGCTTCATGGCCCGGGCCATCGCATCGATGATGCGCATGTTGGCCTGGTGGGGCACGAAGACGTCGAGGTCATCGGTCGCGATGCCGGCGCGGTCGAGCGCCTGCTGGGCGACCTTCGCCATCGTGAACGACGCCCAGCGGAACACCGGGTTGCCCAGCATGCTGAGACTCGGCATGTGCGGCTTCTCGGCGGCGATGGCGTCGCGCCAGTCCTCGTCCTGACGGATCAGGTCGAACTGCTCGCCGTCCGAGCCCCAGACGACCGGACCGATGCCCGGGGTGTCGCTCGGGCCGACCACCGCGGCGCCCGCGCCGTCGGCGAAGATGAACGCAGTACCGCGGTCGGTCGAGTCGGTGAGGTCGGAGAGCCGCTCGACGCCGATCACGAGCACGTGGCCGGCACCGCCGCCGCGCACCATCTGGTCGGCGAGGGCGAGGCCGTGGCAGAAGCCGGCGCAGGCGGCGGAGATGTCGAACGCCGCCGCCTGGTCGGTGCCGAGCTCGTAGGCGATCGCGGTGGCGATCGCAGGGGTCTGCAGCAGGTGGGTGACGGTGGCGACGATGACGCAGTCGATCTGCTCGGGCGCGATGCCCGCATGCTCCAACGCGGCCCGAGAGGCGGCGACCGACATCATCTGCACGGTCTCCTCGGGCGAGGCGAAGCGTCGCTGCTTGATGCCCGAGCGCTGCTGGATCCACTCGTCGCTGGAGTCGATCGCGTCGACGATGTGGGCGTTGGGAACGATCCGGGACGGGCGGTAGCTGCCGATGCCCAGCACGGCTGCGTACGGCGCGCCGGTGTCGGTCGCGATGGTGGCCATCAGGCCGCTCCCTCCGGGTGGAGTCGGACGAGCGGTTGGCCGGGTGAGACCAGGTCGCCGTCCTCGACGAGCCATTCGACCACCTGACCGCCGTGCGCCGCGCGCACCTGGGTGCGCTCGCGCGAGCCGGCCACGTCTCCGACCGTCGCGCCCGGGGCGAGGACCCCGTCGTCCGCCGCCTCGGGCGCCCGGTGGAAGGTCCCCTTCACCGGGGAGACGACCATCATCCAGGTGGGCGTGGTCTCGATCATCGAGGCCTCGCCGTGCTTGGCGCAGAAAGCCCGGGCGTCGTCCAGCTGGTCGGGCGACTTCAGGGCGAAGGTCTCGACCCCGGGCATGGCCCGCCTGGCGATGCCGGCCAGGGTGCCGGCGGGCGGCATCTCCAGCAGCCCGGTCACGCCGAGATCGGTCATGGTCTCCATGCAGAGGTCCCACCGCACGGGCCGCGAGATCTGGCCGACGATGCGCGCGACGACCTCGCGGCCGTCGTGGACCACCTGGCCGTCGCGGTTGGAGATCAGCGGCGTGCGCGGGTCGTGCGTCGACACGGAGCGGGCCAGCGTGGCCATGTGCCCGACGGCGGGGGCCATGTGCTCGGTGTGGAACGCGCCGGCGACGCTGAGCGGGATCAACCGTGCCTTGGCGGGCGGGTGGTCGGCCAGGGACTGCAGCTGGTCCATCGTGCCGGCCGCGACGATCTGACCGGGACCGTTGTCGTTGGCGGCGGTCAGACCCTGGACCTCGAGCGCGGCCAGCACCTCGCTGCGGTCGCCACCGAGCACGGCCGTCATGCCGGTGGGCGTCGCCGCGGCGGCCTCGGCCATCGCGTTGCCCCGCTCG
>JBAUWD010000036.1:0-2785 GCA_049583575.1 Nocardioides sp. | reverse complement strand
ATCCCGAGGTCATCACACTGCGCCGGCAGCGCGGCCTGCGGCGGGCCCGTCGGGTCGACACCGTGGAGGCCGCCCTCGCCGGCGCCTGCGACGGGGACCTCACCGTCGGCCAGATCCTCGACGCCCTCGCCGAGCTGCTCGGGCGCGACCGCGAGCTGCTCCGCGCGACGTACCTCCCGGCGGTACGCCGCCTGGTCGACGAGGGCTTCCTCGCCTCGGGTTGAGCCCGGTCGGTGGGGCATCGGCTCCGAAGGATTCGACCGGACGCGCTACCGTGAGCCGCCGTGAGCCCGGATCAGGTCCGGGCCACGGTTGTCGAGTCAGGAGAAGCAGTGGCACACAAGCTGGTGATCGTCGAGTCGCCCGCGAAAGCGCGGACGATCGGCGGCTACCTCGGCAGTGACTACGTGGTCGAGTCGTCCATCGGCCACATCCGCGACCTGCCCAACTCCGCTGCAGACACCCCGGCCGGCATCAAGGACAAGCCGTGGGGCCGGCTCGCGGTCGACGTCGACAACGGCTTCACCCCCTACTACGTCGTGCCCCGCGACAAGAAGAGCCACATCGCCAAGCTCAAGAGCCTGCTCAAGGACGCCGACGAGCTCTACCTCGCCACCGACGAGGACCGCGAGGGCGAGGCGATCGCCTGGCACCTCCTCGACGAGCTGAAGCCGAAGGGCATCCCGGTGCACCGGATGGTGTTCCACGAGATCACCCGGGCGGCGATCCTCGAGGCGGTCGCCAACCCTCGAGAGATCAACGACGACCTCGTCGAGGCCCAGGAGGCCCGGCGCATCCTCGACCGGCTCTACGGCTACGAGGTCTCACCGGTGCTCTGGAAGAAGGTCATGTCCGGCCTCTCCGCCGGGCGGGTGCAGTCGGTGGCGACCCGGCTCGTGGTCGACCGCGAGCGGGAGCGGATGGCGTTCCGGGTCGCGTCGTACTGGGACCTCGAGGGCACCTTCGACGCCGGCTCCGGCAAGGAGCCGCGGATGTTCCCGGCCAAGCTGCACTCGATCGACGCGCTGCGCGTCGCCGGCGGCTCCGACTTCGGCACCGACGGTGAGCTGAAGGTCTCGACAGGCTCGACCACCGGGAAGAGCCGCGACCGGGTCCATCTCGACCGCAACGCCGCCGAGGCGCTGGTCGCGTCGCTGCGCGACACGTCGTACGACGTGCGGTCGGTCGAGTCGAAGCCCTACCGCCGCTCGCCGTACGCGCCGTTCCGCACGACCACGCTGCAGCAGGAGGCGAGCCGCAAGCTCGGCTTCACCGCCAGCTCGACGATGTCGGTGGCGCAGCGGCTCTACGAGAACGGCTTCATCACCTACATGCGCACCGACTCGACGACGCTGTCGAAGGCCGCCGTCGACGCGGCCCGGTCGCAGGTGCGCGAGCTGTACGGCGCCGAGTACCTCCCCGACGCGCCCCGCACCTACGCCTCCAAGGTCAAGAACGCGCAGGAGGCGCACGAGGCGATCCGGCCGTCCGGCGACCGCTTCCGCACGCCGGCCGAGACGGGGCTGACCGGCGACCAGTTCCGGCTCTACGAGCTGATCTGGATGCGCACCGTGGCGTCGCAGATGAAGGACGCCGTCGGCCACTCGGTGACGATCCGGCTCGGGGGAGCCGCCGCCGACGGGCGCGACGTCGTCTTCTCCGCGAGCGGCCGGGTGATCACCTTCCACGGCTTCCTCAAGGCGTACGTCGAGGGCACCGACAACAACAAGCGCCAGGACGACGCGGAGACACCGCTGCCGGACCTGCACGAGGCCGACCCCGTGTCGGCCGCGTCGCTGACCGCGACCGGCCACGAGACCAAGCCGCCGGCCCGCTACACCGAGGCGACGCTGATCAAGGAGCTCGAGGACCGCGAGATCGGGCGGCCGTCGACCTACGCCTCGATCATCGGCACCATCCTCAACCGCGGCTACGTCTACAAGAAGGGCGCTGCGCTGGTGCCCGCCTGGATCGCGTTCTCCGTCGTCCGCCTGCTGGAGGAGCACTTCCCGAGACAGATCAGCTACGAGTTCACCGCCGGCATGGAGGACGTCCTCGACGAGATCGCGGCCGGGCGCGCGGACCGGGTCACCGAGCTCGCCGAGTTCTACTTCGGGTCCGACCGGGTCGTCGGGCTGCACCAGCTGGTCAACGAGCTCGGCGAGATCGACGCCCGGGAGCTCGCGACCTTCCCGGTGGGCGGTCCCGACAGCGGGATCGTGCTGAGGGTCGGTCGCTACGGCCCCTACCTCGAGGGCCCGGGCGAGGCGGACGGCAACGGGGCCGGCGTACGCGCGAACGTCCCCGACGACCTCCCACCCGACGAGCTGACCCTGACCAAGGCCAGGGAGCTGCTCGCCAACCCGGCCGGCGAGGAGAGGTCTCTCGGCGAGCACCCCGAGACCGGCCTCCGGATCGTCGCCAAGAACGGCCGCTACGGCCCGTATGTCACCGAGCTCCTGCCGGAGGACGCCCCGAAGTCGGCCCGGCCACGCACGGGCTCGTTGTTCGCGTCGATGTCGCTCGACACGATCACCCTGGACGACGCGGTGCGGCTGCTCTCGCTGCCGAGGGTCGTCGGCACCGATGCCGAAGGCCTCGAGATCACCGCCCAGAACGGTCGCTACGGGCCGTACCTGAAGAAGGGGACCGACTCACGGTCGCTCACCTCCGAGGAGGAGCTCTTCACGATCACCGCCGAGCAGGCGCTGGCGATCTACGCCCAGCCCAAGCAGCGGGGGCGGGCCGCGGCGGCGCCGCCGCTGAAGGAGCTGGGCCACGACCC
>JBAUWD010000035.1:0-12998 GCA_049583575.1 Nocardioides sp. | reverse complement strand
GCCGAGCGGTACGCCGGCAAGGGCGGCCCGCCCCGGCCGCTCGAGGGCCTCCCGGTGGCGCTGAAGGAGGAGCAGCCGATCGCCGGACGCAACCTGCGGTTCGGCTCGCTCCTCACCGAGGGGCTGGTCGCCGACGAGACCCACCCGGTGGCCGAGCGGGTCTACGACGCCGGCGCCCTCGTGCATGCCCGCACCACGACCCCGGAGTTCTCGTGCGCGGGCTTCACCCACTCCGACCTGTGGGGGGTCACCCGCAACCCGTGGAACCCGGACTTCACCCCGGGCGGGTCCTCCGGCGGCTCCGGGGCTGCGCTTGCGGCAGGCACGACGTTCCTGGCGAGCGGCTCCGACATCGGTGGCTCGATCCGGATCCCGTCGTCGTTCTGCGGCGTCGTCGGCTTCAAGGCGCCCTACGGTCGGGTGCCCTCGCTCCCGCCTTTCAACCTCGACACCTACTGCCACGACGGCGCGATGGGCCGCACCGTGGCCGACACGGCCCTGCTCCACAACGTGATCCAGGGACAGCACCCGGTCGACCACGCCTCCTTGCCCGCGCTCCGGATCCCCCAGGATCTCGGTGACGTCAGCAGTCTGCGGATCGCCGTGGCGGTGACCCTGGGCGACATCCCGGTCGAGCCCGATGTCGAGGCCAACACCCGGGCCTTCGCCGAGGCGCTGCGTAGTGCGGGTGCCAAGGTCGAGGAGGTCGACGTCGACCTCTCTCTCGAGCGCCTCTCCGAGGCCGCGCTCGTGCACTACGGCTCGATCATGGGCCCGTCGATGAGCGAGGAGGCCGACCCCCACGACCCCCGCTTCATGGACTACACGCGCTCGTTCCTCGAGCAGTCGTCGGCCGCCTTCGCACGCACGAGCGTCTATCGGGGCATGGAGCTCGAGACCGAGATCCACCTGGCGCTCTCACGGGTCTTCGCGGACCACGACGCCCTGGTCTGCCCGACCTTCGGCGGCCTGGGCCTCCGCGCCGGGGAGTCGTACACCGACGGGCTGGACGTCGCGGGGCGGCACCTCGACATGTACATCTTCGCCGCGCTCACCCCGGTCTTCAACGTGGCCAGCCGCCACCCGGTGCTCGCCGTCCCATCGGGACTCGCACCCAACGGCGTGCCGACCGGGGTGCAGGTCGTGGCCCGTCCCTACGACGACGTCACCGCCTTCCACGTAGGTGCTGCAGCAGAGCGCGAGCTCGGCCTCTGGCTCGACCCCTCCTGGCGCCCGCCCCTCTGACCCGACCAACCCTCGCCTCGCCGAGACCGGAAGAAGGAACCGACCATGTCCCAGAACCCAGCACGAGGCTGGATGGTCCTCGGCGCCGGTGCGCTCGCCTGCACCCTGGCGATATCCGCCTGCGGAGCCAAGCCGCCCGCCGAGAAGACCAACGCCTCGACCGAATTCACCGTCCTGACGCCGAAGCCGACGTCCACGGCCGGCAACGTCGTCTGGTCGACCTACCGGGAGACGCAGACCCTGGACCCGATCCAGGCCTTCGACTACCCGGAGAACACCGTCGACCCGCTGCTGTGCGACTCGCTGCTGCGCCAGGCGCCGGACCAGACGCTCGGGCCGGGCATCGCCACCTACACCGCTCCCAGCCCCACCGAGTACGACTTCACGTTGAGCTCCAAGGCGACGTTCTGGGACGGCTCCCCGGTCACCGCCCAGGACGCCGTGTTCAGCCTCGAGCGGGCCAAGGACCCCAAGGCCGGCGGCTACTACGCCGCAGTCTTCAACCGCGTCGCCTCGATCGACGTCACCGGCACCCACACCTTCACGATCACCCTCAAGCAGCCCGACCAGTGGCTGCTGGGGGAGCTCTCGGCGACGCCGGGTGAGGTCGTGCAGAAGAAGTACGTCGAGGCCAAGGGCAAGGCCTTCGGCACGGTCAGCGGCGGCACGATGTGCTCGGGCCCGTTCATGCTCAAGTCCTGGAAGACCGGTCAGGGCGTCACGATGGTCCCGAACCCCCACTACTGGGACACGTCCCTGCCCACGCCCAAGGTGACGAGCCTGACCGTCATCGGCACCCCGGACGACGCGACGCTGACGGCCGGGCTGACCAGTGCCGCGATCGACGGCTCGTACGGCACGGGGATCAGCACCCTCGGGCAGATGGAGAAGAGCTCGTCGTTGAGCGTCTACCAGGGAGCGCCGTACGCCACGGCCTCGATGGTGGTCAGTGCCACCAAGGGCCCACTCGCCGACGTCGCCGGTCGCCAGGCGCTCTCGGAGGCCATCGACCGTCAGGGCCTCATCGACACCGTCTTCCAGGGAGCCGGCAGCATTCCCCACGCGGCGGCCGCCAACGGCACCTGGGGCTACGCGAAGAGCGCCTTCCAGAGCGCATACGACGCGTTGCCGGCAATGACGCAGAACCTGTCCAAGGCCAAGGCCGACGCCAAGGCTGCGGGCATCGTCGGTCAGACGATCACCATCGGCACGTCGTCCGGAATCCCGACCGTCCAGACCGAGACGCTGGCGGTCCAGCAGGCAGCGCAGGCGATCGGTCTCAAGGTGAAGCTGAAGAACGTCAGTCCGTCGAACTACATCAACTTCTTCATCGACCCGAAGTACTTCGGATCGGTGGATCTGTTCTCGACATTGAACTACGGCGACTACGCCGACCCGGCTGCTCTCTACAACAGCTTCGCGATGCCGGGTGGCTCCCAGAACTTCAGCGGCTACGACAACGCGCAGGTGACGGCCAGCCTGAACGCCGCCCGGGGCGAGGCCGATCCGGCGAAGAGGGCCCAAGACGTGATCGCGGCCCAGAAGATCATCACCGAGCAGCTGACCTGGATCCCCCTGGTGGCGCCCAACACGGTGCTGGTGATGAACACGAAGGTGACCGGTCCCCCGTCGACCTTCTCCTTCATGTTCAGCCCGTGGGCCAGCTACCTCGGCGGTAGCTGAGGGGTCCGGCGCAGAGAGGAGTCTGCATGCTCGCGTTCGTCGCCAAGCGACTGGTGATGCTCGTGGTCACCCTGCTGGTCGCGAGCTTCCTGGTGTACGGCTCGCTCTACCTGGCCCCGGGGAGCCCGATCGCCACCCTGACCGGCGGCCGAGCACCCTCCCCCCAGGTGGTCGCCCAGCTCAACCAGCAGTACCACCTCAACGACCCCTTCCTGGTGCGCTACTGGCACTGGCTGGTTGCTGCGCTGCACGGCGACCTCGGGGAGTCCATCCCGCTGCACGAGAGCGTGTCGACGCTCATCGGGCAGCGGATCGGGGTCACCGCCAGCCTGGTCCTGCTGACCTCGGTCATCATCGTGGTCATCGGCGTCGGGCTCGGCGTGGTCGGCGCCCTGTCGCACGGGGCCATCGACAACGGCGTGCTGGTCTCCTCGACCGTGTCGGCGGCGATGCCGGCGTTCGCAGCTGCGGTGGTGCTGCAGTTCGTGTTCGCGGTCAAGCTGCCCTGGTTCCCGGCACTCGGAGACGGGACCGGGCTCCTCGACTCGCTTCACCACCTCGTCCTTCCGGCCCTGGCCCTGGCCGCTTCGTCGGTGGCTCTCGTGACCCGGGTGACACGCGCCGCCGTCCGGGAGGAGATGGAGCGCGAGCACGTGCAGACCGCCGTCAGCCGCGGCCTGCCCCGCGGCACCATCCTGCGCCGTCACGTGCTCCGCAACGCGGCGATCCCGATCACGACAGTCGTGGGCCTGACCATTGCGAGCCTGATCGCCCTGTCGGCGGTGGTCGAGACGGCGTTCGGGCTCAACGGCCTGGGCTCCTACCTCGTACAGGCCGCCCAGAACAAGGACTTCGCGGTGGTCCAGGGGATCAGCCTCGTCCTGGTGGTGCTGTTCGTGGTCGTCAACACCATCGTCGACATCGCCTACGCCCTCCTCGACCCGCGGGTCGCGCTCGGGAGCCGAGCCCGATGAGCATCCCCGTCGGAAGCGCCATGCCCACCGGCGCCCTCCCCGAAGAGCCCGGTCCGGACTCGGTCGGCCGGCCCGGGGACGCCGGCGCCAAGCGGCGTCGGCTCCCTCGTCTCGGTGTGGGCGGATGGATCAGTGTCGCGATCATCGGGCTCGCCGTGCTGCTGGCGATCTTCGGGCCGCTGGCGCGGCCCTACGACCCGAACGAGGTACGCCTCTCCTACGCCAACGTCGGCCCCATCGGCGGACACCTGCTCGGGTTCGACGGGACCGGACGGGACCTCTTGAGCCGGCTCATGGTGGGCGCCCGGACGACCCTGCTGGGAGCAGCCTTGGTCTCGATGGTCGCCGTCGCGATCGGCTCGACGCTGGCCGTGGTGACGGCCTGGTTCGGTGGCCGCCTGGACACCGTCATCTCGAGCGGTCTCGACATCATGTTCGCCTTTCCCGGGATCCTGCTCGCCGTGCTGGCCGCCGCCGTGTTCGGGCCCGGACTCCTCGCCGCCGGTCTCGCGCTGGCGACGGCCTACTCGCCGTACCTGGCGCGTGTGTTGCGAGGAGCTGCCCTCAAGCAGCGCGCGATGGCCTACATCCAGGCCGGCGAGGTCCAAGGCTTCAGCAGCTGGTGGCTGTGCTTCCGTCACCTCCTGCCCAACATCTCCTCGCTGATCGTGGCTCAGGGCACGATCTTCTTCGGCTTCGCGGTGGTCGACCTGGCAGCACTGTCCTTCCTCGGGCTCGGCATCCAGCCACCCCAGGCGGACTGGGGCGTCATGGTCTCGGAGGGCAAGATCCCACTGCTACAGGGCTACCCGCTCGAGGCCATCTCGGCGGTCGTCTGCATCGTCCTCGTCGTGTCCGCCGTGAGCTTCCTCGGGGAGAGGCTCCAAGAGCGGTTCACGGAGGACCTGCGGTGACGCACGCAACGAGCGCCCTGCTCCGGGTCGCCGAGCTGACCGTCCGGCTGCGGCTGGGTGGCGGGATGCGCGAGGTCATCTCCAACAGCACCCTCGAGATCGCCTCGGGCGAGGCGATGGGGCTGGTGGGCGAGTCCGGATCCGGCAAGTCGATGACCGCACGCGCGATCGCTCGCCTGCTGCCGCCCGGCGCCCGGGTCAGCGGCCAGGTCTCCTTCGACGGAACCGACGTTCTCAGCCTCACCGGCGCCGAGCTGCGGGCCCACCGTGCCAAGGTGGCGGTGGTCTTCCAGGACCCGCGTGCCCACATCAACCCGGTGCGCCGCATCGAGGACTTCATGACCGAGTCGCTGCGCACCCTCGAGGGGGTCTCCCGAGCGGAGGCATCGCATCGGGCGGCGCACGGCCTGGAGGAGGTCGGAATCGACAAGCCGGCCAAGCGCCTGCGGCAGTACCCACACGAACTGTCCGGCGGCATGCTCCAGCGCGTCATGATCGCCACTGCCCTGCTCTCCCGGCCGCGGCTGCTGCTCGCCGACGAGTGCACCACCGCCCTCGACGTCACCACCCAGTCGGAGGTGATGGCGATCCTCGACGACCTGCGCCGCGAGCGGGGTCTGTCGATGCTCTTCATCACCCACGACCTCGAGCTGGCCGGCGCCGTGTGCGACCGTACCAGCGTCATGTACGCAGGACAGGTGGTCGAGACCCGGGCCGCCGACCATCTCCACGCCGACCCACTGCACCCCTACAGCGCGGCGCTGGTGCAGGCGCGGCCCGACATCACCTCGTCGGCGCGCCGACTCATCGCGATCCCCGGGCGCCCGGTCTCGGCGTTCGAAGCGCCCGCCGGATGTCGGTTCGCACTCCGGTGTCCGCACGCGACCGACTCTTGTCGGCAGAACGAGCAGGTGATGACCGAGCTGGACGGGGGCCGAGTCCGCTGCGAGCGCGCAGCCACGCTGCGCGGCGACCTCCTGGAACCGGTGACCCATGCCTGAGCCAGCGATCTCCCACGACCTCGACGCGACCCGGCCGGCGCTCTCGGTGCGTGGGCTGCGCAAGGAGTTCGGCGCCCACGTCGCGGTCGCCGACCTGAGCTTCGACCTGCTGCCCGGCCGGTCCCTCGCCATCGTCGGCGAGTCGGGCAGCGGCAAGACGACCGTCGCCCGGATGATCGTGGGGCTCGAGCGCCCGACGGCCGGCGAGATCATCGCCTGCGGCCACGACCGGTCCCGGCCCGCCCGCGGCTCGAAGCAACGCAAGCTCCGGGGACGCGAGGTGCAGATCGTGTTCCAGGACCCCTACTCCAGTCTGGACCCGCGGCAGTCGGGCGCCGACCTCATCGACGAGGTACTCCGCCTGCACCACCGGTACGACGCCTCGACCCGCAGCCGGACCATCGCCGAGCTCGCCGACCTGGTCGGCCTCGACCAGCGCCAGGTCAACGCCCTCCCACGATCCCTCTCCGGCGGCCAGCGACAGCGCATCGCCATCGCGCGGGCACTCGCCGCCGAGCCGAGCGTCCTGATCCTCGACGAGTCCGTGGCGGCCCTCGACGTGTCGATCCAGGCGCAGGTCCTGAACGTGCTCGCAGACATCCGCGACGAGCGAGGCATCAGCTACGTCCTGATCTCCCACGACCTCGCCGTCGTCCGTCAGCTGACCGAGGATGCGCTGGTCATGCAGCACGGCGAGGTGGTCGAGCGCGGGCCGACCGGCCACGTCCTGGACTCACCCCAGCACCCCTACACCCAGATGCTGCGGGCCAGCGTTCCCGGTCCGGGCTGGAAGCCGGCCGGGACCAGGCAAGGTTCCAGCCCTGGTTGACCCACCGAAGGGACCCGCCATGGTCACGAACCTCCCCCCGACCGGCACGCCGGAGAGCTTGTCCGCGCTGGGGTACGACGACGCCACCTGGGACCGGCCGTGGAACCTGCACCGCGGGCAGCTGACCACCGGCGAGCGCATGCCGTCGGTGGAGCTCGACCCAGGGGGCCCGGCGACGACGTTCCCGTGGGGGGAGCGCCTCGAGGTCGGTGAGCTCCGGTTCACCGATCCCCTGACCGGGCGCGAGCTGGTCGGCGACCAGTTCCTGGATCGAAGGCTCTACACCGATGCGCTCGCCGTCGTCCACGACGGACGCCTGGTCTACGAGACCTACCGCAGCGGCATGACCGAGTCCGACCGCCACGTGGCGCACTCCTGCTCCAAGACGATGACCACCATGATGGTCGGCATCGCGATCGACGAAGGTCGGCTCGAGCCCACACGCGCCATCGGCTCGTACGTCCCCGAGCTCGCTTCGCTCCCGGCATGGGACCGGGTCACCCTCCAGCACGTCCTCGACATGGCCACGGGCATCGACCTCGAGGAGCAATACGAACGGCCCGACTCGATGTACTGGCGCTACGCGGAGGCCGTGGGCTACTACTCCGGCTCACCCGAGCGTCGGATCGGAGCGCTCGGGTTCGCCGTCGAGCAGCTGACCCGCTCCGCGGAAGAGCCCGGCAGCCGCTTCAACTACGGCTCCTACCTGACCAACCTCCTGCCGATCGCCTTGGAGAACGCCTACGGCGTCCCTGCCGTGGCGCTCTACGAGGAGCGGATCTACCGGCACCTCGGGGCGGAGCGGCCGGCGCTCATCAACGTCGACTCCGCCGGCCGTCCGATCGTTGAGGGACAGGTCAACCTCACCCTTCGAGACTTCGCCCGCTGGGGACACCTGCTGGCCGATGCCGGACGGAGCCTCCGCCGCGAGCAGGTCGTCCCCGCGTCGTGGGTCGACGACACCTTCGCGTCGTCGCCGGACCGGGCGGCGGCGTTCGCCCGCGGTGAGAGCTCCGAGGCGATGCCCGGGGCGGAGTACCACAACCAGACCTGGGTCCTCGAGCCGGGACGAGTGGTGTCCATGCTCGGCATCCACGGCCAGTTCTGCTGGGTCGACCGGGTCTCGGGGGTGATGATCACCGGGTTCTCGTCGTTCCCGATGCAGACGCACCCGCTCCTGACCGCGACCCTGGGTGAGCTCTGGTCGACCATCCGCGTGGCGCTGACACCCTGAGACCGGTCGGGTGCTGCCGACACCGGGTGGGTCGAACCGCGCGATCGGGGGGAGCCCGACGACCGGGAGCGGTCAACCAGCCACGGGGACTGCCCCAGTCACATCTCCAACGGGAGGCCGGCATAGTTCTCGGCCAGGCCGGCTGCGCCCGCCGTGCTGTCCACGACCCATCGAAGCTGTGACAGCTGCAGCTGAGCATCGAAGTCGTCGTGGGAGATGTGCAGCATCGTGGTCATCCACCAGCTGAAATGCGTGCACCGCCAGACCCGTCGCAGCGCCTTGGAGGTGTAGTCCTCCGCGGGGCGTGGTTCTCCCCTCAGCAGCTCGGCCAGCGCAGGCGCCAGGAGTGCGACGTCCGCGATCGCGAGATTGAGCCCCTTGGCTCCGGTGGGCGGCACGATGTGAGCGGCGTCGCCGGCCAGGAAGAGGTTGTGGTGCCGCATGGGGCTGCTGACGTGGCTGCGCATCGGCAGCACGCTCTTGTCCCTGATCGGACCGGTTGCCAGCGTCCAGTCGAGGCCCGCGCCCAGACGGACCGACAGTGCCCCCCAGATGCGGTCGTCCGACCACTGGTCGACGTCCTCGTCGGGCCGGACCTGGAGGTAGAAGCGGCTGACCTCGTGCGAGCGCATCGAGTGCATCGCGAAGCCATCAGGATGCCAGGCATAGATCAGCTCGTCGGTGGACGGCGCCACGTCGGCGAGAACGCCCAGCCAGGCATACGGATAGGTGCGTTCCCAGGTACTGCTCTCGGAGGCCGGGATCGTCCGGCGGCTCGGCCCGAACGAGCCGTCGCACCCCACGACGACCGCGGCCTCGAGGCGCTCGCGCACGCCGCCGGAATCCACGTAGCTGACGCTCGGCCGGTCGCTCTCGAGGTCGTGGAGGGCGACGTCGCTGACGCCGTAGACCAGGTGCTGGTCGTCGCGCTCCCGGGCGGTGACGAGATCCTTGGTCAACTCCGTCTGACCGTAGACGAAGACGCGCCTACCGATGAGGTCGGCGAAGTCGAGGTGATGCCGTTCGCCGGGCCACTGCAGGTAGATCCCGCGGTGCGGCATGGCTTCGGCGTCGAGGCGATCACCGAGTCCGGCCGCACGGAGCACGTCGACCGAGGACTGCTCGAGGATCCCGGCCCTGATGCGGGCCAGGACGTACTCCTGGGATCGGGTCTCGAGGACCACGGTGTCGATGCCTCGGGCCGCGAGCAGGTGCGACAGCAGCAGACCGGACGGGCCGGCGCCGATGATGGCGACCTGGGTTCGCACCGTCACAGTCTCTGCCGCCCCTTCCTCCAGTGACAGACGCGACTTCCGTTCAGCGAAAGTCACATGCTGCGGCGTATGCCCTGGGCCGCCACTTCGAGGGCGGCGACGAGGCGTGGACGATCGCGGCCGATCGACGACACCACGATCCCGAGAGCGGCCACGACCCGATCCGTCGCGTTGCGCACCGGGACCGCCACCGAGGCAGCGCCGAGGCTCATCTCCTCGTTCGTGACCGCGAAGCCCTCCTGGCGAGCGCGGGCGAGCTCACGCTGCAACCGACCGGGCTGGGTGATGGTGTGTGCCGTGACGCGTTCGAGGTTGTCCAGCACTTGCTGCTGGACGTCCTCCGGTGCATAGGCGAGCAACACCTTCCCGACGCCCGTCGCGTGCAGCGGCAGACGCGACCCCACCGTGCTGACCACCGGGACCGAGGCGTGACCCGCGAGACGGTCGACGTACAGCGCCTTGTCGCCGTCCCGCACCGCGAGGTGGACCGTTGCCAGGGTGGCGGCGTACAGGTCGTGGAGGAACGGCGAGGCGACCTCGTGCAGGTCTGCCTGCACCGAGGCGAGCATCCCCAGGTTCCACAGCCGCCGACCGATGCGGTAGCGGCCGTCCGTCCGCTTGGTCAGGGCGCCCCAGGCGACCAGCTCGGCCACGAGGCGATGCGCCGTCGGCAGCGGGATTGCCGCGCGCGAGGCCAGCTCGGTGAGGCGCAACGCCTGGTGCTGTTCGTCGAACGCGCCGAGGAGCGCCAACGCCCGCGACGTGACGCTGACACCCGTTCCGCCTCCAGCCACCCTGCCACCTCCAGCCGTGTCGACGCTTTCACTGAACGGAATCATGCCCTCCCCAGCAGTTGATGGACCTTTGTACGGTTGCATTGCCTCGAGAGGAGCATCGATGACCACCCAGGACGAGGCGATCGCGCACCCGCTTGCAAGCGATGCGGAAACCGAGGTGCTCGACGCCGCCGAGGCCAGCCAGACAGCCATCTCCGCCGAGATCGCCCGGATCCGCGCGGAGTACGCAGCCACGGGCTCGACAGAGACACAACCGCGACTGGACTACCCGCCCTACCGCTCGAGCCTCCTCCGGCATCCCACCAAGGACCTCCACCACGCGGACCCGGAGGGGGTCGAGCTGTACGCACCGTGCTTCGGACCGCAGGACGTCGGCGCACTCGAGGCGGACCTCACCGTCCAGCACAGCGGCGACCCGATCGGCGAGAGGATCGTGGTCACCGGACGCGTGCTCGACGGGAACGGGAGGCCCGTCGTCGGCCAGCTGGTCGAGGTGTGGCAGGCCAACGCAGCCGGACGCTACATCCACCAGCGGGACCAGCACCATGCTCCGATCGACCCCAACTTCACCGGTGTCGGCCGCTGTCTGACCGGACCCGACGGCAGCTACCGGTTCGTGACCATCAAGCCCGGGCCGTATCCCTGGAAGAACCACCGCAACGCCTGGCGCCCCGCCCACATCCACTTCTCCCTGTTCGGCACGGACTTCACCCAGAGACTCGTCACCCAGATGTACTTCCCGGGCGATCCTCTCTTCGAGCTCGACCCGATCTATCAGTCCCTGGCCGACCAGGCTGCTCGCGACCGGCTCGTCGCGTCGTACGACCACGACGTCACGACCCACGAGTGGAACACCGGCTATCGCTGGGACATCGTGCTCTCCATCGCACAGGGCACCAGAGTGGAAGGGGTCCAGTGACCGAGCAGCTCGTTCCCACGGGCGGACAGACGATCGGTCCGTTCTTCGGCTTCGCCCTTCCGTTCGCCTGCGGTGAGCACCTGGTCCCGCCCGGCCATCCGGACGCGGTCGAGCTGACCGGGCTGGTGCTCGACGGCGCGGGGCAGCCGGTTCCCGACGCGTTGGTCGAGGTCTGGCAGCCCGGTGCGGAGGGAAACGTCGTACAGCTCGCGGGCTCCCTGCGCCGCAGTCCGCATGCATTCACGGGGTGGGGCCGCTGCCCCACCGATGCGGTCGGGCGCTACAGCTTCACGACCGTGCGGCCCGGAGCGCCGACCTCCTTCTTCGCGCTCACCGTGTTCGCCCGAGGGCTGACCAACCGGTTGTTCACCCGCGCCTACCTGCCGGGCAGCTCGGACGCACTGCTCTCGTCCCTGCCCGAGGACCGTCGAGCCACCCTGCTCGTCACGGAGAAGGCCGGCACACTCATCTTCGACATCCGCCTCCAGGGAGATCACGAGACGGTCTTCCTCCGCTATCCCGGACACCACGCGTGAGCCTGCTCGAACCGGGGGGGCGGCGCAGCGGCACCGCCTTCGGGGATGCCGCGCTCCTCGAAGCGATGATCGAGGTCGAGAGCGCCTGGCTGGGCGTCCGGGGGTACGCGGGGTTGGGTGGCCTCGTCAGCGATGCCGATCATCCGGAGCTGATCGAGGCGATCGCCCGGGAGGGGGAGCAGGCCGGGAACCCCGTCGTCCCGCTGGTGAAGGTCCTGCGTGGGCTGCTGCGCGAGAACGGCGACGAGGAGCAGGCACGGGCGGTCCACGCCGGTCTCACGTCCCAGGACGTCCTCGACACGGCACTGGTGCTGTCATGTCGCGAAGCGGCGGCCCAGGCCGACGGACACGTCCGCCGAGCCCTACGCCGGATCGCCGACCTCGCGATCGAGCACCGTGGCTCGATACGCACCGGACGCACTCTCACCCAGCCTGCGGTTCCGACGACCTTCGGCCTCGTCGCCGCGACCTGGTTGCGCGGGCTGCTCGACGCCGCCGAGGACCTGGCCCGGGTCCGGGGTGCCCTTCCGGTGCAGCTCGGCGGTGCGGCCGGTACGCTCGCCGGTCCACTCGTGGGCTACCACGGACCAGACGCCACCGCCGCCCTCGCCGAGGCCCTGTGCCTGCGCACCGGGCTGCCCTGGCACAGCAACCGGGCGCCCATCACCCGGTTCGGCGACGCCCTCGTGGGACTCCACGACGCCTGCGCCCTGATCGCCAACGACGTACTGGTCGGCAGCCGTCCGGAGATCGGCGAGCTCGGCGAAGGCACCGGCGGCGTCTCCTCGACCATGCCCCACAAGCACAACCCCGTGCTGTCGGTGCTCATCAGGAGCGCCGGCATCGCCGCGCCCCCGCTCGGCGCGACCCTGCACGCCGCAGCAGCGGCGCAGGTCGATCAGCGTGCGGACGGCGGCTGGCACGCCGAATGGGTCGCGCTCTCCCGACTGACCCGTTCCGCCGTCGCCACAACGTCGCGGACCGCGGACCTCCTCGACGGACTCCGGGTCAGGGCCGATCGGATGCGCGCCCACGCCGAGCACAACGCCGAAGCACTGCTCGCCGAGGCCGGCGAGCTCGGCCGGCCCGGCATCGACATGGTCGACTACCTCGGCGACGCCGAGCTCGTCATCGACACCGTCGTGGCGCGCGCGGAGCGCTACCTCGCGACCTCGGAGAACACGGCGTGACCGGGCTGACCCTCGCCTGGACCGACTTCGGTGGCGACCACGACGCACCCGTCCTCGTGCTCGGGCCGAGCCTCGGCACTGCCGTCCACACCCTCTGGGAGCAGGTCGCCAGGAGCCTCACCGACATCCGGCACGTCGTCGGATGGGACCTGCCCGGCCATGGTGAGGGCTCCCCCGCCAGCGGCTTCACCCTCGACGACATCGCCGACGCCGTCGCGGAGGCGGTCCGGGAAGCGACCTTCGACTACGCGGGCGACTCCGCGGGCGGTGCCGTCGGACTTCACCTGCTGATCACGCATCCGGAACGAGTCCGAACCGCCACGTTGATCGCAACCGGCGCCCGGATCGGCACGCCGGACGGCTGGCGCGAGCGCGCGGGGCTCGTGCGCGCCAGCGGTACGT
>JBAUWD010000034.1:0-6449 GCA_049583575.1 Nocardioides sp. | reverse complement strand
GGCCCAGATCGTGCACGCCGTGCGCGCGGGCGACCGGGTCGCGCGGAGCAGCGGCCCCTCGTACCCGGCCCTCACCCCGATCGGCTCGCTGGCCGCGCTGCGCGAGGCGGTCGAGAGCGGGAGCACGGTCCTGATCGGCTACGTCGACAACCACGGCACCGCGACCCAGCGCCTCGTCGACCCGGTCCGGGTCGACGGCGGCTGGCTGACCGCGCGCGACCACCGCGCCGACGACGTGCGCCAGTTCGCGGTCCACAGGATCCGCAGCGTGAACCCGGTGGACAGCGCTCCGTAGACTTCCAGGCGTGGACTTCGTCAGGTACGCCGAGTCGTCGGCAGCGCTGCTCAACGCGGAGCTGACCGACCTCGACGCGCTGCTCTCGTTCCTGGGCCCGCGCGCCTGGCTCCAGCGGCAGGCCGTGGAGCGCGACGTGACCACGCTGCGGCGCTTCCAGCGCGACCTGCGCCCGGTCTTCGAGGCGTCGTCGCGCGACGACCCGAAGCGCGTGGTCGACGGGCTCAACGCGCTGCTCGAGCGTCACCCGATCACGCCGCGCATCGCCGACCACAACCCGGCCAACCTCCACATCCACGTCGCCAACCGCGCGGCCAGCGTGTCCGACCTCCTCATCGGCGAGTCGCTGCTCGGACTCGCCAACCTCGTGTGCGACCTCGGACCCACCCGGCTCGGCGTCTGCGCTGCTGCGCCGTGCACCAACGTCTACGTCGACACCTCGCCGAACCAGTCACGTCGCTACTGCTCCGACCGGTGCTCCTCGCGGGCCAACGTCGCGGCGTACCGCGCCCGGCAGAAGGCCGCGACGGGCTGACGAGCGCGGTGACCGAGCGGGCGAGGTCACCGGCGACCGTGCCGTGGCACGACCTGTGGTCTCGACACGTACGGCAGTACGACGCCTCAGCGACCCGCTCGGTGGTCCAGACCGACCTGCTCGATGATCGCGGCGCCTCGGCGCAGGCCGTCGCGGGCACGGATGTCGGCGCCGATCGCGTCCATCCGGGCACGCAGGTCGGTGTCGGCGAGGAGCCGGTCGACGGCGCCGAGCAGGTCGGCGTCGGTGAACGCGTACGTCGGCAGGCGGACGCCGTACCCGAGCTCGTGGACGCGCTGGGCGTTGTCGTACTGGTCCCAGAAGAGGGGCAGCACGACCATCGGCCTGCCGAAGTGCATCGCCTCGGTGGTGGTGTTGTTGCCGCCGTGGGTGATCACCAGGTCGACCTGGGGGATCACCCTCGTCTGCAGCAGCGTCGCGGCGCCGGTCATGTTGGCGGCCAGCCTCAGCTCGTCGGCGCGCGGGCCCATGCTGACGATCACCCGGTGCGGCGACGTGCCGAGCACGTCGATGAGCCGCTGCATCAGCCCGATGTCCGCACCGCCGAGCGAGCCCAGGGACAGGTAGACGAGCCCGCTCCCGCCGGGCCGGTCGGCGACCTCGGGCGGCAGCTCGTAGGCGTCGTCGGTCTCGCGCACGCTGGAGTCGATGCGGTGCCAGGTCGCGCCCAGCGGCCGGGCGTCGGTGTAGTCGAGCTCGCGCGGGTAGACGTAGAGGTTGGCGACCGGCGAGGCGTGCATGAGCTCGCGTGGGAGCAGCGGCGGCGTGCCCTGCGCCCGGCACCACGCGTCGAAGTCGGCCCAGGTCTCGCGGTGGACCCGGTCGGACTCCTCGAGGAACCCGGCCCACTCGGAGCGATCGTCCATGGGCAGCCCGGAGAACGTCGGCGGGATGTCGTCGCCGCGGACCTCCAGCGGGTTGCACGACACGATCCGGACGAACGCCGCGTCCGACGTCATCAAAGCCGGGAACGAGACCACGTTGTCCTCGACGACCACGTCCGGGCGGTGCTCGGCGATGATCTGCCGCAGCCTCGGCTCGGCGTACGTCGCGCCCGCGATCAGCGCCTGGTACGTCGGGTGCACGAACGTCGCCAGCTGCTCGCGGGTCGGCTTGGCGAACTCCGGCGCCGTCTCGTTGACGAAGTCGATCCAGAACTGGCCGGCCGCGCCCTCGGCGGCCTCGGGGTCAGGCTCGGCGAGGTCGACCAGCGCCTCGACGAAGCCGTACGGCGCGAGCCGGCCGGCCCACGACGCCTCCGCGGCGAACACCACACGGTGACCGCGGTCCAGCAGCACCTTGCCGAGCCCGATGCACTGGTTGGTCGGTCCGTACGCCGACTCCGGCATGAACATCACCGTCAGCTGATCGGTCACGAGGGCACGCTATCGGCCGGCGAGAGGGTCCGTAGTCTTGGCGAGTGAACGAGGGGCCCCTGATCGTCCAGAGCGACAAGACGCTGCTGCTCGAGGTCGACCACCCGGACGCCGTGGACTGTCGCAAGGCGATCGCGCCGTTCGCCGAGCTCGAGCGATCACCGGAGCACATCCACACGTACCGCCTCACTCCCCTCGGACTGTGGAACGCCCGGGCCGCCGGGCACGACGCCGAGCAGGTGGTCGACACGCTCCTGGAGTACAGCCGGTACGCGGTGCCCCACGCGCTGCTCGTCGACGTCGCGGAGACGATGGCCCGCTACGGCCGGCTGCGCCTCGAGAAGGACCCGGTCCACGGGCTGGTGCTGGTCTCCACCGACCGGCCGGTCCTCGAGGAGGTGCTGCGCGCCAAGAAGGTCACCGGCATGCTCGGCGACCGCATCGACGACGACACCGTGGCCGTGCATCCCTCCGAGCGCGGCAACCTCAAGCAGGCGCTGCTGAAGCTCGGCTGGCCGGCCGAGGACTTCGCCGGGTACGTCGACGGAGAGGCGCATCCGATCGAGCTCGACGAGTCTGGCTGGTCGATGCGGCAGTACCAGAAGGAGGCCACCGAGTCGTTCTGGCACGGCGGCTCCGGTGTCGTCGTCCTCCCGTGTGGGGCCGGCAAGACGATGGTCGGCGCGGCCGCGATGGCCGTGGCCAAGGCGACGACCCTGATCCTGGTCACCAACACCGTGAGCGCCCGGCAGTGGAAGGACGAGCTGCTGCGCCGTACGTCGCTGACCGCCGACGAGATCGGGGAGTACAGCGGCTCGGTCAAGGAGATCCGGCCCGTGACCATCGCGACGTACCAGGTCATGACGACCCGCCGGAAGGGCGTCTACAGCCACCTCGAGCTGCTCGACGCCCGCGACTGGGGCCTCATCGTCTACGACGAGGTGCACCTCCTGCCCGCGCCGATCTTCCGGATGACCGCCGACCTCCAGGCGCGCCGGCGGCTCGGGCTGACCGCGACGCTGGTGCGTGAGGACGGCCGCGAGGGAGACGTGTTCTCGCTGATCGGGCCGAAGCGGTACGACGCACCCTGGAAGGACATCGAGTCCCAGGGCTGGATCGCGCCGGCCGAGTGCATCGAGGTGCGGGTGACGCTGCCGTCGTCCGAGCGGCTCCTCTATGCGACCGCCGAGCCCGAGGAGCGCTACCGGCTGGCGTCGTGCACCCACCACAAGGTCGACGTCGTACGACGGCTGGTGGCGCAGCACCACGACCAGCCGACCCTCGTGATCGGGCAGTACCTCGAGCAGCTCGACGAGCTCGCCGCCGCGCTGGACGCGCCCCTCATCACCGGAGCCACCACCGTCCGGGAGCGCCAGCGGCTCTTCGCGGCCTTCCGCTCCGGCGAGGTCGGGCTGCTCGTCGTGTCGAAGGTCGCGAACTTCTCGATCGACCTGCCGACCGCCGAGGTGGCGATCCAGGTGTCGGGGTCGTTCGGCTCACGGCAGGAGGAGGCGCAGCGCCTCGGGCGCCTGCTCCGGCCCAAGACCGAGGGGAGGTCGGCCCACTTCTACACGATCGTCTCGCGCGACACCGTCGACGCGGAGTTCGCCGCCAACCGGCAGCGCTTCCTCGCCGAGCAGGGCTACGCCTACTCCATCCGCGACGCCGACGAGTGAGCGCCGGCCCCGTGCAACGCGGGGTTGTCACCGCGGAACAACCCGCACAGCACCGCGGTAGAGGCCACAGCACCGCAGAAGATGGTCAGGCGCGACCGACGAAGATCGCGTCCACGTCCTCGTCGACCTCGAGGATGTCGTTCTCCAGCCAGGACGCCCCCTCGGCCCCTCCCACCGGCAGGCAGCGCACGACAACGCCCGTCTGTACGTCGAGCGCGACGTCGTAGTGGTCCGGGTAGATCCGGCCTCTCAGGCTCTCCGGGACGTCGTCGGGTTCGGGGAAGTCCGCACGGAGCCCGGCCTCGCTGAGAATGAGGTCGCAGCAGTTCCCACCGCACCGGGGCAGGTAGCCCAGCTGGGCGCGCAGGTCGGCGCGCCACGCCGGCCTGCCCGCGACCTCGACCACGCGGAGATCGGACACCTCGACGTGATGGCTGAGCTCGTCCGGGTCGAGCATCGCCGGCCAGCTGTAGCTCCCCCACATCGGGTCGCTGTGCTCGAGGTACCAGTCAGCCGGTCTCGACGCGACCAGGCCGTCGGGTCGGAGGACCGGCTCCTCCGGCTCGGGGCGGCGCTCGACCGTCTCGACCCACTCGGGCGACCGGGCGACCATGACCCGAGAGATCGAGTAGGGAACGCCGGAGACGTAGTGCTCCTCGCCCGTCGGCCGGCGGACCAGCAGTCGGCCCGGGCGTCGTACCCACGCCTCGCAGGTCCCTCCGAAGCCCGAGCGGTGCCGGAAGTGCAGCGTCGTCCAGCGCCACGGCGAGCTGCGGGCCAGGGCGCGGAAGTCGTCGACGGTCGGCTGCATCGTTCCATGGTGCGGGATCGCGACCGCGCGCGGCCAGGCGAATAGCCTGGGCGCGTGAGCCTCGACGCGCAGGGCGTGGCGGACGCGTTCGGGTTGGGACGCGCCGCGTCGCTGAGCGGGCCGACGGCGCGCGGCGAGCTCGGAGTGGTGCGTCGCCTGGTCACCGACCAGGGAGCGTGGGCGGTCAAGGAGTCGTTCGAGCCGTTCGACGAGGAGGAGCTCACGCATGCGCAGGTCACCGGCGGCTTCCAGCTCGCCTGCTGGCGGGCGGGCCTGCCGGCACCCGAGCCGCGGACGACGGACGGACGGTTCGTGGTCGAGGTCGACGGAGTGCACCTCCGGGCCTTCGCGTGGGTCGACCTGGCCGACCCCGACCCCCTGCTCGATCCCGAGCAGGTCGGCGGGCTGGTGGCTGCGCTGCACGGCGTACGTCGGACCGCCCCGGGGCCGGTGCACGAGTGGTTCGAGGCCCCGGTCGGCGCCCGCGAGTGGCGCGCCGTTCTGAAGGGGGCGCGGGGTGCGGGGGCGCCGTTCGCCGAACGCCTGGCCGAACTCCTCCCGGGGCTGCTCGAGGTCGAGGAGACCCTGACGCCGATGGCGCCCCGGCAGCTGTGCCACCTCGACCTGTGGGCCGACAACGTGCGCCGTACGACGGACGGCGGGCTCTGCGTGTTCGACTTCGACAACGCCGGTGCCGGCGACCCGGCCCGCGAGATCGCGATGGCCGTCTTCGAGTTCGGCCGGGGCGACGGCGGTCGGCAGCGCCTGGTGTACGACGCCTACCGCGACGCCGGGGGCCCGGGCCGGATCACCGGTCGCGAGGACTTCGCGATGACGGTCGCCCAGCTCCACCACATCGGCCACCGCCACCTGCGGATGTGGCAGGCCGCCCAGGACGACGAGGGGCGGGCCCGGTCGCTGGCCGGGATCGAGGAGTTCCTCGCGGAGCCCTTCCTGCTCGCGGACGTGGACGCGGCTCTGGGGGCCCTCACCTAGGCTCGGCCGCGTGGAGGCCATCCGTGAGCGCCTGAACGACGCGATCTTCGCGCGCGTGGCGGGGTCGGACGGGCTGCGGCACCGCGACCGCATCCACGGCACGCCGGGTCCCCGCTGGTTCGCGTCCGGCAGCCCGATCACCCGCGTGCACGGCGATGCGTCGATGTACGTCGGCGGCCTGCGGGCGGTCCTCCTCCAGACCCTGCAGCCGCAGGCGATGACCGCCGTCGCCGAGCACTCCGGCTACCGCGGGGACATCTGGGGGCGACTCGCCCGCACGTCGCGCTTCCTGGCGGTGACCACGTTCGGCACCGCCGAGCACGCCCAGCAGGCGGTCGACGCCGTGCGAGCCATCCACGAGCGCGTCGTCGGCACCATGCCGGACGGCACGCCGTACGCCGCGACCGACCCGCACCTGCTCGAGTGGGTGCACCTCGCCGAGATCCACAGCTTCTTGATGGCGCACCAGCGGTACGGCTCCCGGCCGCTCGACGCTGCCGAGCGTGACGAGTACGTCGCCCAGACGGCGTTCGTCGCCCGGCGTCTCGGCGCGGTCGACCCCCCGGCGACGGAGGCCGAGCTCGAGAGCTCGCTGGCCCGGTTCCGGCCCGAGCTCGCGGTCACCGACCACGCCCGCGAGGCGGTCTCCTACCTGATCTGGCACCCGGACCTCCCGGTCGCGGCGCGCGTGCCGTACGGCGTACTGGTGGCGGCCGCCATCGGCCTGATGCCCGTGTGG
>JBAUWD010000033.1:0-4312 GCA_049583575.1 Nocardioides sp. | reverse complement strand
CGCCACGACCAGCGGCGCCTCGCCGCGGTCGGCGGCCGCGTCCAGCAGGTCGGACGGATGCGCGTACTCGTACGCCGGGATGCGCGCCGCCAGACCCTGGTGCACGGCGCCGTCGGTGCGCCGGTCGAGCTCGGCCCGGGTCACCTCCAGCAGCGAGATGCCACGCTCGGCGGCCAGCTTGAAGGCCTCACGCAGCCGGCCGTCGCGCTCGGTGCCCTCGGCGACGTACACGCCGGTGACCGGGACGTGGGCGCGCAGTGCCTCGACGACCGAGTTGCGACCGGCGATCCACTCGTCGTCGTTGCCGCCGCCGCGTCGCCTGGGGCGGGCACCGGCCGCCTGCTCGGCCCGGGTCTTGAGCTTGTGAGCCTTGTGGTTGGGGCGGTCGACCGCCTTCGGGGTCGGCCCCCGGCCCTCCAGACCCCGGCGGACGCGGCCACCCGAGCCGGCCGTGGGGCGCTTGCTCGACTTGCGGATCGCGCCCTTGCGCTGGCTGTTGCCCGGCATCAGGCGTCTCCCTCGGCCAGCGTCCACTTCGGGCCGTCCGGCGTGTCCTCGACGGCGATGCCGGCCGCTGCGATGCGGTCGCGGATCGCGTCGGCGCGGGCCCAGTCCTGGGCGGCGCGGGCGGCGGACCGCTCCTCCAGGAGACCGACGACGAGTGCGTCGACCGCCGCCGTCAGCTTCGCGTCGTCCGCGCCCCTCGTCACGTACGCCGGGTCGGACGGGTTCAGCCCCAGCACGTCGAGCATCGACCGGACCTGCGCCACCAGCTCGGCGAGCGGCCGGCCGCTCTCGCCCTCCTGGAGCAGCCGGTTGCCCTCGCGCACGGTGTCGTGGATGACCGCGATCGCCGCCGGCGTACCGAGGTCGTCGTCCATCGCCGCGACGAAGGCGGGGGGAAGGTGGTTTCGAGACGGTCGCAGAGCGACCTCCTCAACCACCGGATGGGCGGTAGCGGCCTCCTCAACCACCGGATGGGCGGTAGCGGCCTCCTCAACCACCGGATGGGCGGTAGCGACCTCCTCAACCACCGGATGGACGGTAGCGACGCCCTCAACCACCGGATGGACGGTAGCGACCACCGGCTCCGTCTCGGCCACGAGGTGCCCCGTCGCCTCGCCGGCGCGCTCGAGGAACGACTCGATCCGCCGGAACGACCTGGCGGCCTCGTCCAACGCCTCGAAGCTGAACTCGACGTGCGACCGGTAGTGGGCCGAGACCATGTAGAAGCGCAGCTCGATGCCGCGCACGCGCTCGAGCACGCTCGGGATCAGCAGGGAGTTGCCCAGCGACTTCGACATCTTCTCGCCGGCGGTGGTGATCCAGGCGTTGTGCAGCCAGTACGACGCGAACTGCTGACCCGCCGCGCGCGACTGCGCCAGCTCGTTCTCGTGGTGGGGGAACCTCAGGTCGACACCGCCGCCGTGGATGTCGAAGGCCGGACCGAGGTACTTCGCGGCCATCGCCGAGCACTCGATGTGCCAGCCGGGACGCCCCGGGCCGTACGGCGACGGCCAGGCCGCCGTCTCGGGCTCCAGCGCCTTCTTCCAGCCCTTCCACAGCGCGAAGTCGCGCGGGTCGCGCTTGCCCCGCGGGTCGGCGTCCTCGGCGGACTCCATGTCGTCGACCTTCTGCCTCGTCAGCTCGCCGTACGACGGCCAGGAGCGCACGTCGAAGTAGACGTCGCCCGAGCCGTCCTCGGCCGGGTAGGCGTGACCGCGCGTGACCAGCTGGGCGATGAGCTCGAGGATCTCGGGCACGTGACCGGTCGCGGCCGGCTCGAACGTCGGCGGGAGCACGTTGATCGCGTCGAGCGCCTTGTCGAGCTCGCGGCCCATCAGGTAGGCGATCTCGAACCACGGCCGCCCCTGCGCCTCGCTCTTGGCCAGGATCTTGTCGTCGATGTCGGTCACGTTGCGGATGAACGTGACGTCGTAGCCCGACGCGGTCAGCCAGCGCCGCAGCACGTCGAAGTTCACCGCCGAGCGGACGTGCCCGACATGCGGCTCGCTCTGCACCGTCAGCCCGCAGACGTAGATGCCCGCCTTCCCCTCCTCCAGAGGGACGAAGTCACGGACGTCGCGGGTCGCGGTGTCGTGGAGCCGGAGGGTCACCCGCCGAGTCTAGGGTTCGAGCGAGCACCGTCCGATTCGGCGGAGCCGAAGCGGACGGGCGCAGCGAGCTTGCTCGCGCGCGGCGGAGCAGTCCGACGTACGGCCTCAGCTCGCGCTGAACTGCACGGTGTGCCAGCCCGACGCGCCGTTGGGCGCCGGGGCGGCCTGCACGCTGGTCTGCACCTCGCCGTCGTCGTTCACCGCGCGCACGCGCAGCAGGTGCCGCCCGGGCGACACGTCGAGGGTCGCCTGCCACTGCAGCCACGCGTCCTTGAAGTTCGTGCGGGCCAGCGTCGCCGGCTGCCAGGCGCCGCCGTCGAGCTGCACCTGCACCGCCGAGATGCCGACGTCCTGCTGCCAGGCGAGCCCCCCGGCCTGCACGCGACCGGCCTTGATGTCACCGCCGTCGCCGATCACGTCGATGCGGGAGGCGAGCTTCACCGGCCCCTTCTCCGACCAGCCGCGCGACGTCCAGTACGCCGTGAACGCGTCGAAGGTGGTGACCTCGATCTGGCGCAGCCACTTGCACGCGGACACGTAGCCGTAGAGCCCCGGGACGATCGTGCGCACCGGGAAGCCGTGCTCGATCGGCAGCGGCTCGCCGTTCATCGCGAGGGCGAGCATCGCGCCGCGCCCGTCGGTGATCGCCGAGAGCGGCGTCCCGCACGTCCACCCGTCGTCCGAGGTCTGCTTGAGCGCATCGGCGCCGGACTGCACGCCCGCCTCGCGGAGCAGGTCGTCGAGGCGTACGCCGCTCCACCAGGCGTTGCTGATCAGCGGGCCGCCCACCGTGTTGGACACGCAGTTGAGGGTGACCCAGGCCTCGGTCCGCTCGCGCGCGAGCAGGTCCGCGTAGGTCAGCGTCATCGGGTGGTCGACCAGGCCGTGGATGCGCAGGGTCCAGTCCTTGGGGGCGATCGCGGGCGGGCTGAGCGTCGTGTCGATCCGGTAGAAGTGCCGCGACGACGTCTGCCACGAGGCGATGCCCCGCACCCCGACGGAGGTCCCGGCCGGCGCCTTCGGGGAGGTGACGCCCGGGATGCGGAGGGAACTGCGGGCCTGGTCGACGGCCCGTAGGCGCCCGCCGACCTTCCAGCCGAGGAGCCCGAGACCCAGGCTGCCGGCGCCCACGGCACCGGCGCTCAGGAAGTAGCGGCGGCCGTTGTCCAGCTCCACGAAGGGCCGTGCCCGGAGCTGACCGGCGAGCACCGCCAGCACGACCGCCCACGTGATCACGCCGACCACGACCGGCAGGATGCCGGTGACCGGCGCGTCGTACTGCGACTGCTGGGCGACCAGGCCGACGATGCCGAGGGCGATGAACAGCCCGACCCCACGGTCGATCGACCCGCGCGACACCAGGCCGATCGCGGCGAAGAACAGCAGGAGTACGACGAGCACCCCCGTGACGAGCAGGGGCTTGTCCTTGTGACCGACGGCCTGGATGGCGGCCTCGGCCACCTTGCCGGGAGTGATCCGGATGACCAGCTCGGCGACCTGGGTGACCGGGTTCCCGCGCAGGCTGAGCCAGCTCGACGACAGGTAGCTCGTCGCCAGCCCGGCGAGACCGGCCAGGAGGCCGGTCAGAGCCCAGGCCCATCGGGATGTCCGCACACCCCGATTGTGTCTCGGGCAGAATCGTGTCGTGCCTCCAAGTCCTTACGGTCCGCGTACGGGCATCGGCGTCGACGTCCACCGGCTCGCCGCGGGAGTGCCGATGCACCTGGCCGCGCTGCACTGGCCGGACGAGCCGCAGGGGCTCGAGGGTCACTCCGACGGCGACGTCTGCGCCCACGCGATGTGCGACGCGCTGCTCTCGGCCGCGGGGCTGGGAGACCTCGGCTCCACGTTCGGTACGTCGGAGCCGGAGTGGGCCGGCGCGTCCGGGGTCGCCCTGCTGACCGAGACCGCGGCCCGGGTGCGCGGTGCGGGCTTCGAGATCGCCAACGTCGCCGTCCAGGTCATCGGCAACCGCCCGCGCCTCGGCCCGCGCCGCGCCGAGGCGACGGCTGCTCTCTCCGCAGCCGTCGGGGCTCCCGTCTCGCTGTCCGCCACGACCACCGACGGCCTCGGCCTGACCGGTCGGGGCGAGGGACTGGCCGCGATCGCGACCGCGCTCGTGCACTGATGCGCGCCGCGGTCGTGGTGCTCGCCGCGGGGGCGGGCACGCGGGTGGGCGCCGAGGTCAACAAGGT
>JBAUWD010000032.1:0-1533 GCA_049583575.1 Nocardioides sp. | reverse complement strand
GTTCGTGGCGAGCGCACAGGCGGCGGACCCGTCGTTGCACGGCCGCGACCTGCTCGCCGTACTGGAGAGCCGGCGCGTCCCGGCGTCACCCGACCACGACATCGCGGACCCCTACCGGCGAGGTCCGGAGGCGGCGCGGCGGGCGGCGGTGGCCATGGAGTCCATGCTCGCGGTCCTCGTCGAGCGGCTGCGCACGTGACCCATGACGGGGATTCGACAAACTCAGGTCAAACTGTAGACTTAAGCGTCTTACCCGACCTTCGCTGAGGGACCGCGCCCATGGGTGACCTGCTCACGCACGACTTCTACTCGATCCTCGCCGCCGGATTCTTCGTCGGCATCGTCGTCGGCCTGACCGGCATGGGCGGCGGCGCCCTGATGACGCCGGCCCTGATCTTCCTCGGCGTCGGCAACGCCTCCTCCGTGGTGACCGCCGACCTGACCGCGGCGGCGATCTCGAGGAGCGCGGGAGCCGTCACGCACGCGCGTCAGGGCTCCCCCAACCTCGAGCTCGCCAAGTGGCTGGTCGTGGGCTCCGTGCCGTTCGCCCTCATGGGCCCGCTGCTCGTCCATCGGGTGGCCGGGTCCGACCCGACGTCGCTGGAGAGTCTGCTGCTGGAGTGCATCGGCTTCGCGCTGCTGTTCGCGGCCACGACGTATGCCCTGCGGATCTACGTGAACCTGCGCCGGACGCGGGGTCCGAGACGGCGCGCAGACCCCGACCCGCACATCCGTCCCCTCGTCACGATCGGGGTGGGCGCGCTCGGCGGCCTGCTCGTCGGCATCACCAGCGTGGGCGCGGGGTCGGTGATCATGATCGCCCTGCTGATGCTCTACCCGGGCCTGTCACCCGTACGGCTGGTCGGCACGGACCTGGTCCAGGCGGTCCCGCTCGTGCTCGCCGCCGCGTTCTCGAACATCGCCGTCAACGGACTCGACTGGCACATCCTGATCCCGCTCGTGGTCGGGTCCACCCCGGGCACCGTGCTCGGCGCCAGGATCGCGCCGAAGGTTCCGCAGTCCTACATCCGCAGGGGCATCGTGGTCGTCCTGACGATGTCCGGCGTGGCCCTGCTCGACAAGTCCGGCTGGGCCCCGCTCGGTGCCGGCAAGGACCAGACGCACCCGTTGCTCGTGGCGGGGATCGGCCTGGTCATGATCGTCGTGATGCCGTTCGTGTGGGGCCTGGTACGTCGTACCCAGGGGCTGCCGATGTTCGGCGCGCCCACGGTCGCGGAGCTCGAGGTCGCCCACCCGCCGCCGCTGCACCAGCCGTCAGTGGGCACCGTCATCGACGACGATGAGTCCCAGGTCCCGTAGCCGGTCGACGAACCGGCGCACGTCACCGGTGACCACCTCGCCCGGCACGTCGTACGCGTCGGCCAGGTCGGCGACGACCTCGGCCTCGGTGCGCACGCCGTCCAGGCACGCCCACACCTGGGCCGCGGTGCCCTCGAAGACGTACGGCGGGAGGTCGAGGTGGTCGAGGTCCAGCACGACCACCCGCTCCGCCGACTCGACGTACGCCGTGCC
>JBAUWD010000031.1:0-5801 GCA_049583575.1 Nocardioides sp. | reverse complement strand
GGCGAGGCTCCCGACGGTGAGCTCCCGGGCCGCCTGGCCGAGCTGAGCGCCGCCGAGCGCCGGGTCGCGCTGCTGGTCGTCGTGGGCAAGCGCAACCGCGAGATCGCCGCGGAGCTCGGCGTCAGCGTCAAGTCGGTCGAGTGGCACGTCTCCCACATCCTGCGGAAGCTCTCGATCACCTCGCGCACCGAGCTGGCCGACGCCTTGGCGCAGCCACGTCAGAACCGCTGACCCCGCGGCTCGCTCAGACGGGGATCGCAACGTATGTCGTGTCGAGGTACTCCTCGATGCCCTCGAACCCTCCCTCGCGACCGAAACCGCTGGCCTTCACGCCACCGAACGGTGCCGCCGCGTTGGACACGAGACCGGTGTTCACGCCGACCATGCCGAACTGCAGCGCCTCGGCGACCTTGACCGTGCGCGCCAGGTCGCGGGTGTACACGTAGGAGGCCAGGCCGTACTCCGTGGCGTTGGCCAGCCGGATCGCCTCCTCGTCGGAGGCGAACGTCGTGATCGGTGCGACGGGGCCGAAGATCTCCTCGGTGTTGATCCGCGCGTCGGCCGGCACGCCCAACAGCACCGTCGGCGAGTAGAAGAAGCCCTGGCCCGCGGGCGCGGTACCACCGCAGAGGACCTCCGCGCCCTCGTGGACCGCGTCGGTGACCAGCTGCCCGACGGACTCGACCGCGTCGGCGTTGATCAGCGGGCCCACGTCGGTCTCGGAGTCCTGCCCACGCCCCAGGCGCAGGGCGCCCATCCGACCGCCGAGCAGCTCGCCGAACCGGCGCGCGACCGACTCGTGCACCAGGAAGCGGTTGGCCGCCGTGCAGGCCTCGCCCATGTTGCGCATCTTGGCGATCATCGCGCCGTCGACGGCAGCCTCGAGGTCGGCGTCCTCGAAGACGACGAAGGGTGCGTTGCCGCCGAGCTCCATCGAGACGCGCTGCAGCTGGTCGGCCGACTGGCGCAGCAGCACCTTCCCGACCGGGGTCGACCCGGTGAAGCTCACCTTGCGGAGGCGCTCGTCGACCATCAGGGTCGCGCTGAGTGCCTTGCTGTTGTGGGTGGGGACGATGTTGAGCACGCCGGCAGGCAGGCCGGCCTCGGCGAGGACGTTGCCCAGTGCGAGCATCGTGAGCGGGGTCAGCTCGGCGGGCTTGACCACCATCGTGCAGCCGGCCGCGACGGCCGGGCCGATCTTCCGGGTGCCCATCGCCAGCGGGAAGTTCCACGGGGTGATGAACAGGCAGGGGCCGACCGGCTTGCGGATCGTCAGCAGGCGGGAGCCTCCCGCCGGCGCCTGCATCCACCGGCCGTGGATGCGCACGGCCTCCTCCGCGAACCACCGGAAGAACTCCGCGCCGTACGTCACCTCCCCCTTCGCCTCGGCGAGCGTCTTGCCCATCTCGAGACTGATCAGCTCGGCGAAGTCGTCCGCCTGGTCGATGATCGCCTCGAACGCCCGCCGCAGGATCTCGCCGCGCTCACGCGGAGCCGTGGCGCCCCACTCCGCCTGAGCCGCCACGGCGGCATCGAGGGCCGCCATCGCGTCGTCGGTCGAGCCGTCCGCGACGTCGGTGATCACCGAGTCGTCGGCCGGATCGTGGACCTCGAACCTCGACCCGGTGCTGGACTCGCGCCACTGTCCGCCGATGTGGAGACCGCGCGAACCGGTCTTGGTCAAGAGGTCTAGTCCAGTCATGTGAAATACCCTGGCACTCCGTGAAGTTTGCCGAAAGTCTTCACGCAACGGTCTCGACTCTGACACGCTTTCAGGTGTCGGCCTGGGGGCATGCACCCGGATCGACATGTGAGCCCCTCGCTGACCCCATGCTGCGAGGGGCTCGCCCCTGCCTGGGGCCGCCCGGGACCCTCCGCCTCTTGAACATCTGCGCCCGGAGGAGTTGATTCGGACCAGAGACTCGAGTCGGCGGTCCGCGCGACGGGCCGCCCCTGGACCTGGAGGCAGCAGATGTCGGACAAGGTGGGCGGCCGTAGACCAGCCGGGCAAGATCTCGGGGCGAGCAGCCCCGACCGCATCCGCAACGTGGTCCTGGTCGGACCCGGCGGGTCCGGCAAGACCACACTGGTCGAGACGCTGCTCGCCTCCGCCGGAGCCATCCCCCGAGCGGGGACGATCCAGGACGGTACGACGGTCTGTGACTTCGAGGAGTCCGAGCGGGCCCACGGGCGGTCGATCTCGCTGGCCATCGCTCCCGTCATCCACCGCGACACCAAGATCAACTTCGTCGACACCCCCGGGTACGCCGACTTCGTCGGCGAGGTCCGCGCCGGCCTGCGCGCCGCCGACTGCGCCCTGTTCGTGATCGCCGCCAGCGAGGCGGTCGACGACGCCACCGCCGAGCTCTGGCGCGAGTGCGCACAGGTCGGCATGCCGCGCGCCGTGGTCATCACCAAGCTCGACCAGGCCCGCGCCGACTACGACGGCGTGCTCGCGGCCACCCAGACGGCGTTCGGCGACAAGGTCCTGCCGCTCTACGCCCCGGTGCGCGAGGGCGGCGAGGTCACCGGCCTGGTCGACCTGCTCGACGACGACGGCACGCACGACGACCTCCGGGGCGCCCTGATCGAGGGGATCATCGAGGAGTCCGAGGACGAGACCCTCATGGACCGCTACCTCGAGGGCGAGCAGATCTCGCACGAGACCCTGACCGAGGACCTCGAGAAGGCCGTGGCCCGCGGGAGCTTCCACCCCGTCGTACCCGTGTGCTCGGTGACGGGCGTCGGCTGCTCGGAGCTGCTCGACCTCGCCGTCGACGGCTTCCCGTCTCCGCTCGAGCACCCCTCACCCGAGGTCTTCACGCCGGCCGGCGCCGCCGCCGCGGCGATCACCAGCGACCCGGAGGGCACGCTCGTCGCCGAGGTCGTGCGGACCTCGAGCGACCAGTACGTCGGCAGGGTCAGCCTGGTGCGGGTCTTCTCCGGCACGCTCACCCCCGACGCGCCGATCCACGTCTCCGGCCACTTCACGTCGTTCTTCTCCGACTCCACCCACGAGGACCACGACGAGGACGAGAAGGTCGGGTCGCTGGCCTACGCGTTCGGCCGTCAGTACATCCCCGCGGAGGCCGTCGTCGCCGGCGACCTGTGCGCGATCGGCAAGCTGAGCCGGGCCGAGACCGGCGACACCCTCTCCGCGATCGACGAGCCCCGGGTGCTGCGTCCGTGGTCGATGCCCGAGCCGCTGCTCCCGGTCGCGATCAGGGCTGTGAGCAAGGCCGACGAGGACAAGCTGTCGCAGGCCCTGGGGCGGCTCGCCGCCGAGGACCCGAGCCTGCGCGTCGAGAACAACCCGGAGACCCACCAGCTGGTGCTGTGGACGATGGGCGAGGCGCACGCGGACGTGCTGATCGCCCGGCTGGCGGACCGCTACTCCGTCAACGTCGAGTCCGAGCCGTTCCTGGTCTCGCTGCGCGAGACGTTCGGCGCCGGCGGCAAGGGCCTCGGCCGGCACGTCAAGCAGTCCGGCGGCCACGGGCAGTACGCCGTGTGCCACATCGAGGTCGAGCCACTGCCCGAGGGGGGCGGCTTCGAGTTCGTCGACAAGGTCGTCGGGGGCGCCGTACCTCGTCAGTTCATCCCGTCGGTCGAGAAGGGCGTGCGCGCCCAGATGGAGCGCGGGGTCCGGGCCGGCTACCCGATGGTCGACCTGCGGGTCACCCTCACCGACGGCAAGGCACACGCCGTGGACTCCTCCGACATGGCCTTCCAGATGGCGGGCTCGCTGGCGCTCCGCGAGGCCGCCGCCTCCACCGCGGTGACCATGCTCGAGCCGTACGACGTCGTGGCGGTCGTCGTACCCGACGAGCACATCGGGTCGACCATGAGCGACCTGTCGTCGCGCCGGGCGCGCCTGCTCGGTACGGACAAGGTGGGCGACGACCGGACCGTCATCCATGCCGAGGTGCCGCAGACCGAGCTGGTGCGCTACTCGGTCGACCTCCGCTCGGCCACCCACGGCGCCGGCTCGTTCACCCGGTCGTTCGGTCACTACGAGCCGATGCCCGAGGACGTCGCCCGCACCATCTCCCCCAAGGAGCGCTGAGGTCCGCCGAGTCAGCGGGCGTGGGCCCCGCGGAGGAACTGCTCGAGGAGCGGGCCGGCGGTGCCGGAGCCTGTCGTACCGACGTCGACGAACGCGCACACGGCGAGGTCGCCCTGCGCTCCGATCATCCAGGCGTGGGTCAGCCGCTTGCCGCCGCGGTCGAACTCGGCGGTGCCGGTCTTGGCGATCACCGGAGGACCGGGCACGTCCCGGAGCCCGATCCCGGTCCCGCGGGTGACCACCCCGCGCAGCAGCGTCTTCAGCGTCGCGTCCTGCTGCGCGGTGAGCGCCGTCGCCGGGGTCGCGGCGGGGTTCACCGACGTGATCAGCCGGGGTACGACCGTCTTCCCGGCCACCACCGAGGCGAGCACGGTCGCCATGGTCATCGGCGACGCGAGGATCCGGCCCTGGCCGATCATGTCGGCCGCCTTCTCGGTCTCGGAGGCGGGCGGCACGACGTTGCCGAAGTACGCCGGGAAGCCCAGGTCGTGGTCCACGCCCATGCCGAGCGTGGCGGCCGCGTCGACCAGGTCGTGGTCGCCGAGGTGGGTCCGCTCGTTGATGAAGGCGGTGTTGCAGGAGTCGGCCAGCGCGGTCGCGAGCGTGATCCGGCCGTTCGCCGACGGCGGGTAGAAGCTGTCGTTGGTGAAGACCTTGCCGTTGACGTCGACGCTGGTCGGGCAGTCGACGGTCGACTGTGGGGTCACGCCCTTCTCGGCCAACGCGAGGGAGTCGACGGTCTTGAAGGTCGAGCCGGGTGCGAAGCGGCCGTAGGTCGCATCGTTGTACCCGTGGTTGCCCGGCCCGTTGGCGGCCGCCAGGATCGCGCCCGTCGACGGCCGGATGGCGACGATCGCACTGGCCGGGCCGACCGTGCTCAAGATGCGCTCGGCGAGCAGCTGCAGGCGCGGCACCATCGTCAGCCGGAGAGGGGTGCCGGCCACGGGCCTGGTCTCGAAGACGGGGTGCCGCTTGCCGTCCGCACCGACCGCGTCGACCCGGACGCCGGGAGTGCCGCGCAGCTGTGCGTCGTACCGCGCCTCGAGGCCGGAGAGCCCCGCGACGTCGCCCACCTGGTACCCGCCCGGGTCCTGCTTGATCATGTCGGCGGTCACCGGCCCGACCGTGCCGAGGATCGGGGCGGCGAACTCCTTGGTGATCCCGAGCGGCATCTCGCCGGAGAGGGCGTCGACCCCCTTGATCGCCGTCGCCCGCCCGACCAGGGACGAGGGTGCGTCCTCCTTCCGGAACACGATCGCCTGGATGAACGCCCGGGGGCCCGAGGCCTTGACCTGCTCGACGTACGACGCGACGTCGATGCCGACCAGCCGCGCCAGACGCCGCGCGGAGTCGAGGGCGGTCGAGGCGCCGACCTTGGTGCGGTCGACCCCGAACCGGACGACCGGTCGGTCGGTCACCAGACCGACGCCACCGGGTCCGAGGATGTCACCGCGCTTCGCCTCGACCGTGGTCGCCTCGAGCGTGCTGCTGCCGTCCAGTGAGGGCTCCACGATCCGCGGCGACCAGGTCACCCGCCACGTGTCGCCGTCCAGCCTCATCGGCGCCGTGCTCCGGTAGCTCCAGCCGCCACCGAGCGGCCACGACCAGCTCAGGGTCGCGGTGGCCGTCGAGTCGCCGTCCTGGGCCACCCCCGACACCGTGACCTCGGGCGTCACGCTGCCGAGGCCGGAGACGACCGCGCCGTACTGCTTGTCGGCGGTGGCCGCCGTGGTGC
>JBAUWD010000030.1:0-1873 GCA_049583575.1 Nocardioides sp. | reverse complement strand
ACGTGGGGGAGTGCCGGCTGGCCGACCTCGGCTGGCACGCCGATCGGCGCACCGCCTGACCGAGGTCGCTACGAGCCGGCCGGCGGCGCGGCCGACTCTCCGTCCGGCGGCGGCGCGATCTCCGCCTGCGCGAGCCGGCGGAGCACCTGCTGGCCGAGCAGCCAGGCGACCGCGAGCGAGGCGACGGTCGCGATGCCGAGGGCGGCGGCGAGGGTCCACACCAGGAACTCCGCGGAGTGGCTGAGGGTGGGCCGGGTGCCGTGCGCCTGGGCGTCGGCGATGAGACCGGCGCTCGCCAGGGTGACGGCGGTCGCCCCCAACACCACGGTGAGTCCGTAGAACGCGTTGACCAACGGAGGCGGCGGCGGCTTGACCACGACCGGCGGCGGCACGAACGGCGGCAGCCGCGCGGGCCGCCACTTGACGACGGCCTTGGTGTCGAGCGGGCCGTAGATGTGGGGGAAGGACTCGCCGTCCACGTCCTCCTCGCGCCAGGGCACGCCGAGGAGGTCGGTCTCGATCTCGAGGATGAGGAGGGGCTCGGTCACGTCGCCGTAGACGCGGTCGAGCACGCCCCGCACCTGCTCGTGCCGCGAGGCGTGGATGAAGCCCGCCTCGGCCAGCGGGACGCCGTACGTCGAGGTCGTGTAGGTGCCGCCGGACGCCTCGGCCTGCTTCCAGTCGGCCAGTGTCGCGATGTGGAAGATGCGCACGGGGGCATCCTGCCCCACCCGCGGGCGTGGCCGTTAGGTTGACGAGGTGAGCGATGTCCACTGCCCGGCCCGGATCGTCGTCGCCCGGCACGGTGAGGCGGAGTACGAAACAGACACGATGACCGCGTCCGGCGGCAGCCTGACGGCGCTGGGCCGCGAGCAGGCGCGCCGGCTCGGTGCACGGCTCGAGGGGCAGCGGGTCGCGGGGATCGTGTGCAGCGAGCTGGCGCGGGCGGTGCAGACGGCCGAGATCGCGGCCGGTGTCCTCGGCGTCCCGGTCAAGGTGCGCGAGGGTCTGCAGGAGTTCTCGGCCGGCGACTTCCTGGGCCGGCTGTGGGATCCCGCCGTCTTCGATCCGATCATCGCCTCGTGGCTGTCGGGCGACCTCGCCCCCGGCACCCCCGGCGGCGAGACCGGGGAGCAGATCGTGAGGCGGGTGCTGAGGGTGCTCGACGACGTCGCCGACCAGTTCCGTGGCGAGACGGTGCTGGTGGTGACCCACGGTGGCGTACTGCTCGCGCTCTGGGGACGGATCGCACCCGGGTCCGACCTCGGCCCGCACCACGTCGACGACGTACCGAACTGCGTGTCCTACGTCTTCGAGCGCGACGCCGACGGGTGGCGGGTCGGCCAGTCGTGATGCCGGGTTCGACCGACGTGGCGGACGAGGACCCGGGGGAGCGGGTCCGGGCCGGCGCGCTCGAGGTCCTGGCTGCCAGCTGGCGGGAGGCGGACGGCTTCTGCCCACCGAACGCCCGGGTCTACCCCCACCAGTGGCTCTGGGACAGCTGCTTCCACGCGATCGCCTGGTCCGCGCTGGGTGACCCGCGCGGCGCCCGCGAGCTGGCGAGCTGTCTGGACGGGCAGCTCGCCGGCGGGTTCGTCCCGCACATGCGCTACCTCGGTCCGTCCGAGAACCGCGGCCCGCTGCCCGATCGGTCGTCCTTCACCCAGCCACCGGTCTACGCGCACGCGGCCCGCGTGCTGGTCGCCGGCGGCGCCGACCTCGGTCCCGGGCTGATCGGCCGGATCGCGTCCGGCCTCGAGTGGCTCTGGCAGCATCGACGGACGCCCGACGGCCTGCTGTACGTCGTCCACCCCTGGGAGGCTGGCACCGACGACTCCCCGCGGTTTGACGACTGGGTGTCGTTGCCGGCGTA
>JBAUWD010000029.1:0-6569 GCA_049583575.1 Nocardioides sp. | reverse complement strand
GCTGCGCGCCGAACGCCGACAGCTCGGAGCCGAGGCGCTCGCGGACGGCACCGTCGGGGTCGACCAGCGAGGCCTGGAGGGTCCGGCGGAACGCGTTCCACAGGGCGATGCTGGACTCCACGACCTGGGGGTGCTCGAGGAGCCGGTCCTTGAGCCGCTCGGTCCGCTGCTGGGTGTCGGGGTCGAACTGCAGGTCGTGGGCCAGCTGGGTCAGCATCGAGTCGAGCGCCTGCCGGGCCTGGTGCCGAGGGTCGCGACGGATGTCGTCGATCCACGACACGAGCTCGGTGTGCAGCCTCCGGGTGACCGCGTCGTTGAGCCTCGGCGGCGCCCACCAGGGAGCCCGCTGCTCGAGGACCTCGGCGAACGTGTCCGGGTGCTCCACCAGCCACCGGTGCAGCTCGTCGAGCGTGAGGTCGACCAGGCCGTGGTGGACGTCGTCACGCACCACCTCGGCCAGCAGGCCGCCGGCCAGCGGCGCGATCGGCTCGTCGCGGAAGCGCGGGACGAGAGCGTCGGTGACGAACGACGCGATGTGCTCGTCGCGCACGCGCCCCAGGCCGATCGAGGCCACCTCGGAGACCTCGTCGACCACGCGCCGCACGTTGGCCGCGTCGGCCAGCCACTCCCCGCAGCGCTGCGAGATCCTGGCCGAGGCGACCCGGTCCCGGATGATCGCCTCCTGCAGGAAGTTCTCACCCACGAACTCCTCGAGGCTCCGGCCCAGCTCGTCCTTGCGGCGCGGGATGAGCGCGGTGTGCGGGATCGGCACGCCCAGCGGGTGCTTGAAGATCGCGGTCACCGCGAACCAGTCGGCGATCGCACCCACCATGGACGCCTCGGCTCCGGCGTTCACGAAGCCGAGGAAGCCGTGCTGCCCGAGGGTCACCAGGTAGACCACGGCGGCGAAGGCGAGGAGCGAGACGGCGAGGGTGCGCATCCGGCGCAGCCCGCGCCGGCGCTGCGCATCGGCCTCCGGATCGGGGGTGATCATCGAGATCGGCCCCGCGGTCGTGGTGGTCACCGTGCGATTCTCGCCCATCCGGCAAGGCGCGCCGCATCGCCGGCGCGGCGGGCGCCGTACGGCGTGGGTGCCAGAATGCCGCCCATGGCTGACTCCACGCCGGGCCGACCCCGCACGGTGATCACGTTCGGGACCTTCGACGTCTTCCACGTCGGGCACCTCCGCGTGATCGAGCGCGCGGCCGCTCTCGGCGACCGGCTGGTGGTCGGGGTCTCGGCCGACGAGCTCAACCTGCGCAAGAAGGGCCGGGAGCCGGTGTTCAGCCAGGGCGAGCGGATGGAGATCGTGGCGGCTCTGCGGATGGTCGACGAGGTGTTCGTCGAGGAGAGCCTGGAGCTCAAGCGCGAGTACATCGAGCGCTTCCACGCCGACGTGCTGGTGATGGGGGACGACTGGGCCGGGAAGTTCGACGAGTACGGCGACATCTGCGAGGTCGTGTACCTGTCGCGGACGCCGGCCATCTCGACCACGGCCCTGATCGAGAAGATCGCCTCCGGCTGACCCGGTCTAGGGTGGGTGCGTCTTGGGGGTACGACGCGCGCGAGCACGGTTGGCTGCTGGAGTCCACCGCCACCTGGATGGAGGAGCAGTTCTACGACGCCGGCAACGACAACCGCCAGTACCTCCGCTACGGCCAGCTGGCGCACCCCAGCCAGCCGCTGGACACCTTCCAGCCGGGCGGCTTCGCGCAGTACGGCAACTGGGCCTTCTTCGAGTACCTCAGCGAGCACTTCGGCCGCGGCATCGTGAGGTCCGTCTGGCACCACGCGGCGGTGTTCCAGGGTGGCGGTCACGACTTCTCGGCGCAGGCGATCCGGGCGGCCGTCCACCCGCATGGCGGCCTGACCAGCGTCTTCGCCCGGTACGCCGCGGGCAACACCGAGCCCTCGCAGGCCTACCAGGAGGGCAAGCACTTCCCGTCGTCCGGCTTCGTCGGGTCGTGGACCCTGTCCGAGGCCGCACCGAGCAGCGGGTGGCAGAGCTTCCAGGTGCACCACCTGGCCTCGGACACCGTCCGAGCCGTCCCCGGCACGGACCTCTCGGGCCGGGCCTGGCAGCTGCGCGTGAAGGTCAACGGCCCGCGGCGGGCGAAGATGCCCGCGGCGTACGTGCTGGTGCATCGCCGGCACCACCGGACCGGCCACGCCCTGGTGCACCTGAACCGCAAGGGCTTCGGCAAGGTGCGTGTGCCGTTCGGCCGGGCGAGCGTGCGGTTCGTCAGCGTCACCCTGGCGAACACGTCGACGAGGTTCCACGGCTGCGGCCACGGCTCCTACTCCTGCCAGGGCTCACCGGACGCGGCGCACCCCGCCTTCGCGGTCAAGCTGGTGGCGTTCAGGCACTGAGCGCGGGTCGAGCGGGACCCGCTGCTCGGGCGCCGGCCGAGCGGGTACGACGCAGTCACCCGGCGGTCATGGTTCCGTCACCGTTCGGTGGCACCGCTGTCGGTGGGCCTGGCTAGTGTGAAGAGCGCTGTGCGCACGACGTCCCGGACTTCCGTCTCAACGAGGTGACCCAGATGACGAGCAAGACCCGCAACCCGCTCGACCTCCTCGACCGGTTCGACCGGGTCAGGGCCGACACCGAGGCACTGGCCGCGCCACTGTCGCCGGAGGACCAGACCGTCCAGTCGATGGCCGCGGTCTCGCCCACGAAGTGGCACCGGGCCCACGTGACCTGGTTCTTCGAGACGTTCGTGCTCGCCGACAACGAGCCCGAGTTCGAGCCGTTCCAGGACACCTACTGGTTCCTGTTCAACAGCTACTACGAGAGCATCGGCCCGCGCTACGCCCGGGCCGAGCGCGGCGTGATCAGCCGTCCCGGTGCCCACGACGTCGGCGTCTACCGCCACCACGTCGACGACCGGATGCGCGACCTCATCGACCGCCTCGACGAGGGGTCGCTGTCCAAGATCGCCGACACCATCGAGCTCGGCTTCCACCACGAGCAGCAGCACCAGGAGCTGCTCCTCATGGACATCAAGCACGTGCTCTCGCTCAACCCGCTCCGCCCGGCGTACGCCGGGTCCCCCAGCGCCGCCGCCACGCCCGACCGGCTCGGCTGGGTCGACTTCGAGGGCGGGCTGGTCGAGATCGGGTACGACGGCGAGGGCTTCAGCTTCGACAACGAGCTGCCCCGCCACCAGCAGTGGCTGGCCCCCTACCGGCTGGCCGACCGCCTGGTGACGAACGCCGAGTGGCTGGAGTTCATGCGCGACGGGGGCTACCGGCGCCACGAGCTCTGGCTATCCGACGGCTGGGCCGCGGTCAACGCCGAGGAGTGGCGGGCGCCGTTCTACTGGGTCGAGCTCGACGGCGAGTGGTTCGAGCACACCCTCAACGGCACCTGGCCGGTCAACCCCGGCCTGCCGGTCAGCCACGTCAGCTTCTACGAGGCGGAGGCCTACGCCGCGTGGGCGGGGAAGCGGCTGCCGAGCGAGGCGGAGTGGGAGCACGCCGCCACCGAGTCCGCGCTCGGCACGCCCGACGACGCGGGCAACCTCGCCGACGCCGCCACCTTCCACCCACGCGCCGCCGGTCCCGCCACCGGCGGCCTGCGCCAGCTGTTCGGCGACTGCTGGGAGTGGACCTCCTCGGCGTACCACCCCTACCCGGGCTTCCATCCGCCCTCGGGGGCGATCGGCGAGTACAACGGGAAGTTCATGTCCAACCAGATGGTGCTCCGCGGCGGCTGCGCGTTCACGCCGTCCGGCCATGCGCGCGCCACCTACCGCAACTTCTTCCCGCACGGGGCCCGCTGGGCCCTCTCCGGCGTACGCCTGGCCGAGGGCCGGGCCGCCTCATGACCCGCACCAGGGTCTCGGTCCTGCTCGAGCCCGGCTCGGCGAGCAGCGCCCTCGTCCAGGACGTCCGCCGGGGTCTGGGCTCGCAGCCGCTCACCCTGCCCCCCAAGTGGCTCTACGACGACGAGGGCTCGCGGCTCTTCGACGAGATCACCCGGCTGCCGGAGTACTACCCGACGGAGGCCGAGCGCTCCATCCTGGCCGAGCGGGCCGCCGAGATCGCCACGCTGAGCGATGCGACGACCCTGGTCGAGCTCGGCAGCGGCACCAGCGACAAGACCCACACGCTGCTCGAGGCGTTCGACGCGGCCGGTCACCTGGCGCGCTTCGTGCCGGTGGACGTCTCCGAGGGCACGCTGCGCGAGGCCGCCGAGCAGATCGCTGCGACGTACCACGGCGTCCGGGTGGAGGCGATCGTCGGTGACTTCACCCTCCACCTCGGCCACCTCCCGCGTGACGACCGCAAGCTGGTCGCCTTCCTGGGCGGCACCATCGGCAACCTCTACGTCGAGGAGCGCCGGGCGTTCCTCGGGGCGCTCGCCGACTCGTGCGAGCCGGGCGACTGGCTGCTGCTCGGCACCGACCTGGTCAAGGACGCCGACCGCCTGATCGCGGCGTACGACGACCCCGGCGGCATCACCGAGCGGTTCGTCCGCAACGGTCTGCAGGTGCTCAACCGCGACCTCGGCGCCGACTTCGACGTGGAGGCGTTCACCTACGTGCCGTTCTGGGACCCCCACCTGCGTCGGATGGACCTCCGGCTCCGCTCCGAGATGCCCCAGCGCATCCGGATCCCCGGCGCCGGCCTCGACCTCCACCTCGCCAGCGGCGAGGAGATCCGCATGGAGATCTCGACCAAGTTCACCCTCGAGTCCATCCGCGAGGAGCTCGCGTGCGTGGGGTTCGAGGTGCTCCACACCTGGACCGACGGCGCCGGCGACTTCGGGGTCACGCTGGCACGCCGGCTCGACGACGCCTGACCGCCGCGCCGGGCCGGGACCGCCGGCCCGGGCACGACGGGGTCTCACAGGTCCATGCGCTCCATCGCCAGATAGGTGTGGGCCACGGACGACACCGGGTCGGCCGCGAAGTGCCGCTGCATCGCGCGGTCGCGCAGGGCGTTGTCCAAGGACGCCATGATCATCGACTGGTCGAGCACCAGGATCCGGTGGCCGACCGCGCCGGTGGTCGGGTTCACGGCGTCGAAGAAGCCGCGCGAGCCGTAGACACCCGGGAACCATGCTCGACCGGCGCGTCCGTGCTCTCCAGGACGTGCCGTTCCGCGATGGTCGCGAGCTCCCCGCACTCGGGGCACGTCGTGAGCTCCATGGGCCTTCACCTCCCCCTGCGTGCCTTTCGAAGAGGAGTCGGCGCGCGGCATCCTGATACCTGCCG
This sequence comes from Nocardioides sp., assembly GCA_049583575.1. Classification (GTDB taxonomy): domain Bacteria; phylum Actinomycetota; class Actinomycetes; order Propionibacteriales; family Nocardioidaceae; genus Nocardioides. The sequence continues at coordinate 1,347 of JBAUWD010000029.1, read as the reverse complement.
CCGTGGACGCACCACGAGCACGGCTGGGCGTCGGGCCACTCGGTAGCCTGAGCGGGAAGGGAGCCCCATGGCAGTCCGACCAGCGCGCGCGGTCGACCTCTCGCGCGCCCAGCCGAACACCTTCGCACGTCAGCTCTTCGACGGCCTGCCGCGGCGGTACGACGTACTCGAGGCCGTGCTCTCGTTCGGCCAGAACAACCGTTGGCGCACCGCGATGGTCGACGCCGTCGTCTCGGCCGCGCCGGCACCACGGCGCGTCCTCGACGTCGCCACCGGCACGGCCGGGGTCGCCCTGATGCTGGCCGACCGCAGCGAGGCCGAGGTCGTCGGCATCGACCTCACCGAGGAGATGCTGCGCGGCGGCGTCGGCCGCGTCCGAGAGGCAGGTCGCGACGACCGGATCCGCCTGCTGTGCGGCCGGGCCGAGCAGCTCCCCTTCCCCGATGCGTCGTTCGACGCGATGACGTTCACCTACCTGCTCCGCTACGTCGCGGACCCCGCGGCCACGCTGCGCGAGCTGGCGCGAGTGGTCCGGCCCGGAGGGACGGTCTCGTCGCTGGAGTTCTTCGTCCCGCGCCCACCCGTGTGGCTGCCCCTGTGGCGGCTCTACACCCGGGTCGTCCTGCCCGCCGGAGGCTTCCTCGGCGGCGGGCGCGCGTGGGCCAGGGTCGGGCGGTTCCTCGGCCCGTCCATCGAGGAGCACTACCGGCGCTACCCCGTCGAGGCCCACGTCGCGATGTGGGAGGCGGCCGGCCTCGTCGACGTTCACGCACGACCCATGAGCCTGGGCGGTGGCCTGGTGATGTGGGGTCGCAGAGCCGATGGCTGAGTCCCGCACCGTCAGCCCGGCCTTCTACGCGCGTCGCGGCGGTCGTCTCGCGGACTGGTGGACGCTGCTGCACCCGCCGTACACGCTCTGGCACGTCAGCTACGTCGTCCTCGGCGCGGCCATGGCGCCGGAGGTCGACTGGGCGGCGCTCGGTGTCTCGGTGCTGGCGTTCTTCCTCGCCGTCGGACTCGCCGCGCACGCCCTCGACGAGCTGCAGGGCCGGCCGCTGAGCACCCGGATCCCGGACGGAGTCCTCCGCCTGGTCGCGGTGGTGTCGATCGCCGGCGCCTGCGCCCTCGGCGTGGCCGGCGTCTTCCTCCACGGACCCGTCAACTGGTGGCTGCTCGCCGCCGTGCCGACCGGGACCGTGCTCCTCGTCGGCTACAACCTGGAGCTGTTCGACCGGCGCCTCCACACCGACGCGGTGTTCGCCTGGGGATGGGGAGGGTTCCCCGTCGCCGTGGGGTTCGTGGCGCAGTCGCCGACCCCCGGGCGGACCTCCGTGGCCGCAGCCGCGC
>JBAUWD010000028.1:0-12828 GCA_049583575.1 Nocardioides sp. | reverse complement strand
GGCCACCCGCCGCAGCGACGCGGGTGCGGTCGGGCTGTCGGCCGCACGGCCGAGCAGTGCCCTGGTCTCCGGGTCGATCGCCCGGGCCCGCCGCTCATCCAGGTGAGCGCGGTTGGCCTCGAGCTCGCGGCCGACGCGGTCGGACTCCTCGCGCAGTGGCTCGAGGACGGCGTCGATCGCCGCGCGCCCGTCGGGGAGCCCCTCAGGATATGCCGGGAGCACGCGGCCCTCCGTAGGGACTGGTCGGGGTGTCGCCGAGGTGGGACAGGTTGTCGAGCCGGGTCGGGATGGAGCCGAGCTCGGCGATGAGGTCCTTCAGTTCGGCCACCTCGCCCGAGATCGCCTCCGGGATGTGGGTGGCGAGGTGGTAGAGATCGACGAGCTTCTGGAAGCCCTTCACGGCGAGATCGGCGGCCTGGACGAGGTGTTTGACCAGCATCACGATCTTGTACGCCCGGTAGAACGCGACCAGCGCCTCCTCGCGATCTCGACGTCGTGGATGACGCTCTGGAGCAGGTCGACGCACTGCTTGTACAGCGACTCCCACCTGTCGGCCAGCTGGTCGAGCGCGTACTGGATCGCCAGCGGGATCTCGGACTCGGCGGAGAGGCCGTTGCCCAGCCGTACGCCTTACTCGTGGAAGCTGGTCGCGGCGACGCCGTCCCAGACGCCGTCGACGTTCGCGGTGTTGGCGAGCACGTCGTCGCCGTGCGCTCGCAGCATGTGGGAGACGTCGACCCAGGACAGGCCGCGGGCGGTGAGCGTCGTCCAGTTGCCGACGAGCTTGTCGATGGGCTCGGTGATGTGGTGACCGGTGAACTTGTGGAACACCCAGTCGACGGCGCGCACGTCGGCGTCCATCCCACCCCGGATCTTCGCCGCCGGGTCGGCCTCGATGCCGTGGCAGCCGGCGTGGACGCGGTGCTCCGACCACGCCCCGCCCGAGCCGATCGGTGCGTCGTGGCGGCTACCGACCGACACCGCCCTGCGGTCCATCGCCTCGGCCACCGCGTGGTCGACCTTCGCGTAGTCGTCGGCGGTCGTCACGAGCGCCGTACCGGTGCCGGCGACGACCTGGGCGACATCGTCGTAGTGGTTGCCGAAGGCGACCGCCGTCGCGTGGATCGCCGGCGCGATGACGTCGAGCAGGCCGTGCATGTCGGAGGTCTGGCCGGCCTCGACCCGGGTCGCCTGCCCGGTCGCGCCGACGTTCGAGATGCCGAAGGTGTGGAAGTGGGTGCCGAACGCCCGCAGCTGGGGAATCTCGACCTGAAGCTCGCTCACGGGTCATCCTCGCCTCTCCGGTGGTCACCGGTCGAGGAGAGGTTCCCCCGCATCGGGCGCGGTCAAGCCGGGCGGTCGCCCACGCGCCATCCGTTGACACGAGCAACCGATAGGATCGCGGACGATGAGCACCCAACCCTCCGGCGGCCAGCGCAACCCCGCCACCACGCCGTCGGAGTCCGGCGTCTACACCCACGCCCAGATCCTCACCATCCTGGTCGGGCTGATGATGGGCATGTTCCTCGGCGCTCTCGACCAGACCATCGTGAGCACGGCGATCCGCACGATCTCCGACGACCTCAACGGGCTGTCACTCCAGGCCTGGGTCACCACCGCGTACCTGATCACCTCGACCATCGCGACGCCGATCTACGGCAAGCTCGGCGACCTCTACGGCCGCAAGAAGCTCTTCATGTTCGCGATCACCGTCTTCATCGCCGGCTCGGCGCTGTGCTCCTTCGCCACGTCGATGTACATGCTCGCGGCGTTCCGGGCCGTGCAGGGGATCGGCGCGGGCGGCCTGTTCACCCTCGTCCTGGCGATCATCGGCGACATCGTGTCGCCTCGTGAGCGGGCCCGCTACACCGGCTACTTCATGGCCGTCTTCGGTACGTCGAGCGTGCTCGGCCCGGTCGTCGGCGGCTTCTTCGCCAGCCATGCGGTCATCCTCGGGCTCACCGGCTGGCGATGGGTGTTCCTGGTCAACGTGCCGATCGGCATCGCGGCCCTCTTCGTCGTCTACCGCACGCTCCACCTCACCCACCACCGGCGCGAGGCGCGGATCGACTGGTGGGGTGCCGTCTCCCTGGTCGTCGGCCTGATCCCGCTGCTCACGATCTCCGAGCAGGGCCGTGCCTGGGGATGGTCGTCCTCGCGTGCGCTCCTGTGCTACCTGGTGGGCGCTGCCGGACTCGGCCTCTTCGTCTACGTCGAGTCGCGGATGGGCGACGACGCGCTGATCCCGCTGCGCATGTTCCGGAGCCGTGCGATCGCGGTCGGCATCGGGGCCAGCGTCATCGTCGGCGCGGCGATGTTCGGCGGCATCATGCTGCTCCCGCTCTACATGCAGATCGTGCACGGTGCCTCGCCGATGCAGTCCGGCTTCCTCATGCTCCCGTTGGTCCTCGGCATGATGAGCGCCTCGATCATCTCCGGCCAGATCATCTCCCGCACCGGCCGGATCCGGCCCTTCCCGATCATCGGCTCCGGGCTGATCTGCGTTGCGATGTTCCTGCTCTCGCAGATCACCGCCGACACCGACCTGGTGCTGGTGATGGGCATCATGCTGGTGCTGGGCTACGGCCTGGGCAACTGCATGCAGCCCCTGCTGCTGATCCTGCAGTCCGCCGTCCCGCCGCGTGACATCGGCGTGGCGACCTCGTCGGCGACGTTCTTCCGGCAGATCGGCGGCACCCTGGGTGTCGCGATCTTCCTCTCGGTGCTGTTCGGCAGCGTGGGCGGCAACATCAAGAACGCCGTCCACGTCGAGGCGCAGACACCGGCGTTCCAACAGGCGTTGCAGACGGCGGCGCACAGCTCCGACCCGCTCGACCGACAGGTCGCCGCGTCGTTCCTGCACCCCTCGGCCGGCGGGGGAGTGTTCGCGAAGGTGCAGGACGACTCCTCGATCATCCAGCAGATGCCCACCGTGCTCGCCCACCCGTTCAAGGCCGGGTTCGCCGAGTCGATGGACGCGGTGTTCCTGCTGGCCGGAGTCGTCGCGGTTCTCGCGTTCCTCGTGCTGCTGATGATGCCGAAGGTCGAGCTGCGTGCGACGTCGGCGAGTGCTGCCGTGCGCTCGGAGGCGGCGCCCAGGGCGCCGGTGACCGACCAGGTCTGAGCCTCAGGGAGGCGCCACGCCGGCCCGGTCTGCGAGAAGCTCTCCGACGTCAAGGGCGGAGCCTCGGCCGGTCGGCCGACGTGCTGTGTTTGGATGTTGCGCATGAGTAGCTCGGACTCGATCGACGCGCCCGGCGAGACGCCCCCGCACCCGGAGCCCACGGCATCAGCCGACATCGACCCCGCGATCGCGGAGGCCGTGGACGGCGTGGCCAACCGCTTCGGCGTATCCGGGCTCGAGCAGCTGCTCGGGTACGCCGAGAAGGCGCTCGCCCACGCCCGTGCCGCGCTGACCGAGCTCGCCGACCGGGCCGAGTGAGCCGGCGTCAGCACGGCCGGCACCGGGTCGCCCGGGGGAACGGGATTCCGCGGTCGCCGACCGCGCGTCGTACGCTTGGCTCCCTCCCCCAACGCTGAGGTGTCGTGGTGTCCGTGCCTGGTCTCGACGAGCTCGACCGACGCGACGAGCTCGACCGACGCGACGAGCTCGGTCGACGCGACGAGCGGGTCGGAGAGTCCGTCTTCCCCCGGCTCGAGCCACGGCTGCCGTCGGTGTCGAAGCCGATCCAGTACGTCGGGGGTGAGCTCAACTCCGGGGTCAAGGACTGGGACTGCGGCACGTCGTTCGACGGCGGCCCGACGGTGCGCTGGGCGCTGATGTATCCCGACGCCTACGAGGTCGGCCTGCCCAACCAGGGCGTCCAGATCCTCTACGAGGTGCTCAACGAGCGCGACTGGATCCTCGCCGAGCGCTCGTACGCCGTGTGGCCCGACATGGAGGCGGTGATGCGCTCGGACGGGATCCCGCAGTTCACCGTCGACGGCCACCGGCCGGTGGGCGACTTCGACGTCTTCGGCATCAGCTTCTCCACCGAGCTCGGCTACACCAACCTGCTCAACGCGCTGGATCTCGCCGGCATCCCTCTGCACGCCGTCGACCGCGGCGCCGACGACCCGGTCGTGATCGCCGGCGGCCACGCCGCGTTCAACCCCGAGCCGATCTCCGGCTTCGTCGACGCGGCCGTGCTGGGCGACGGCGAGGAGATCGTGCTGGCGATCTCGGAGGTGGTCCGCGAGTGGAAGGCCGAGGACCGGCCCGGCGGTCGTGACGAGCTGCTGCGCAGGCTGGCCGTCTCGCAGAACGTCTACGTCCCGAAGTTCTACGCCGTGACGTACGCCGCCGACGGGTCGATCGAGGCCGTCGTACCCGACAAGCCCGGCATCCCGTTCCGCGTCCGCAAGCACACCCTGATGGATCTCGACGCCTGGCCCTACCCGGCCAAGCCCCTGGTCCCGCTGGCCGAGACCGTGCACGAGCGGTTCAGCGTCGAGATCTTCCGCGGCTGCACGCGCGGCTGCCGCTTCTGCCAGGCGGGCATGATCACCCGTCCCGTGCGCGAGCGCTCCATCGAGACCATCGGAGCGATGGTCGAGACCGGCATCCGGGCCTCGGGCTTCGAGGAGGTCGGGCTGCTCTCGCTGTCGAGCGCCGACCACTCCGAGATCGCCGAGGTCGCCCACGGTCTCGCCGACCGCTACGAGGGCACGAACGTGTCGCTCAGCCTCCCCAGCACCCGGGTCGACGCCTTCAACATCACCCTGGCCGACGAGTTCTCCCGCAACGGCCGCCGCTCGGGCCTCACGTTCGCCCCCGAGGGCGGCAGCGTGCGGATGCGGAAGGTGATCAACAAGGCCGTCGACGAGGACGACCTGATCCGCACCGTCGCGACGGCGTACTCCCACGGGTGGCGGCAGGTGAAGCTCTACTTCATGTGCGGCCTGCCGACCGAGACGGACGAGGACGTCCTGGAGATCGCCGACCTGGCGACGAAGGTGATCGCGAAGGGCCGCGAGGTGACCGGCCGCAACGACGTCCGCTGCACGGTGTCGATCGGCGGCTTCGTGCCCAAGCCGCACACGCCGTTCCAGTGGGCCGCGCAGCTCGACCACGACACCACCGACGAGCGGTTGAGGAAGCTGCGCGACCTGGTGCGCGCCGACAGGCGCTACGGGCGTGCGATCGGCTTCCGCTACCACGACGGCAAGCCCGGCACCATCGAGGGCCTGCTCTCCCGTGGCGACCGGCGCGTGGGCGCGGTGATCGAGGAGGTGTGGCGCGACGGCGGCCGCTTCGACGGGTGGAGCGAGCACTTCTCGTACGACCGCTGGGTCGCCGCCTGCGAGCGGGCCCTGGCCGGCACCGGTGTCGATCTCGACTGGTACACCGTCCGGGAGCGCGACTACGACGAGGTCCTCCCGTGGGACCACCTCGACTCCGGCCTCGACAAGGACTGGCTCTGGGCCGACTGGGAGGACGCGCTCCGGACGGCCGCCGACCCCGGTTCGGTGCCCGAGGTCGAGGACTGCCGCTGGACGCCCTGCTACGACTGCGGCGTGTGTCCCGAGATGGGCACGGAGATCCAGATCGGCCCGACCGGCCGCGACCTGCTCCCGCTCAGCGTCGTCTGAGAGCCGGCAGGTCGCCGGGCACTGGCACCACACGATCCGCCCGGGCCTCAGGCTCCGGATCGGCGGGCACTGTCACTCGATGGAGATGTCCAGGCAGGTCACGCGCCAACGACGTTCCGCTCGAACCACGACCCCCGCTTCCCGCCCAGCTCCGAAGGGCTTGCCGGACCGACCTCGGTGAAGCCCGCGTTGACCAGCACCCGTCGGGACGCCGCGTTGCCGTGCGAGGCGGCGGCCCGCAGCGTGCGCACGCCGTGTCGCGACCCGGCGATCGCACACAGGTCGCGCACCGTCGCGGTCGCCACGCCGCGTCCGGCGGCCTGCTCGGCGACCCGGTACCCCAGCTCCGCGACGCCCGGCTCGGGGAACACCAGGTTGAACCGGCCGAGCACCGTCCCGTCGTCGGCGACCAGCGCGTAGTACGCGCCGCGCCCGGCCTCCTGGTCGGCCAGCAGTACGTCGTACCGCTCGGCGAAGTGCTCGAAGAACTCGTCGCCGCGGTCGGAGATGAACCCGGCGAAGTAGGCCCGGTTCGCCACCTCGAAGGCCAGGACGGCCGAGGCGTGGAGGGGTCCCAGAGGCTGTAGGTCGGGCACCGGACGAGGCTATCCGCGGCTCAGCGGTCGGCCGGAACGGGCGGACGCCACTCGCGCCGGAGCAGCCCGAAGACCCACGAGTCCGAGACCTTGCCGTTGACGACGCAGTCCTCGCGCAACGTCCCCTCCCGCACGAACCCGATCTTCTCCAGGACGCGGGCAGATGCCAGGTTGCGGGTGTCGGCCTCGGCCTGGACCCGGTTCAGGTCCAGCGTGTCGAAGGCCCAGTGCAGCAACGCCCGCGCGGCCTCGGTCGCGTAGCCGTGACCCCACGCCGCCTCGTCGAGGCAGTAGCCCAGCGACGCGCTGCGGTGGTCGGAGTTCCACCGGCTCAGGCCGCACCACCCGATGAAGGCACCGTCGCAGACACCTTCGATCGCCACCCGTGCCCCGGTGCCCTCGTCCGCCATCTGCCGGCAGGCCGCGACGAAGCGCTCCGCGCGCGCACGCTCGGTCCAGGGCGGCGAGTCCCAGTAGCGCAGGACGTGGGCGTTGCTGTGCATCGCGTAGAGGGCGTCCCCGTCCGCGTCGGTGAAGGGACGCAGCACCAGGCGTTCGGTCTGCAGCGTGGGGGTGGGCAGTGGCATGCGGCCCATCGTGCCTCGTCACCACTCGTCACCGGGAGGATCCGGACGTGGTCGGGGACGTCGCGCCCGCCGAGGTCTTCCGGTGGTTGTGGGCTCGGCCCAGGTGTTCTATGCTTTCACTATGATCGTAGATAAGGACGCCGAGCCTGCCGACCGGGCCTCACCCATCGCATTCACGCTGGATCCCGGTTCGGGGGTGCCGACGTATCTGCAGCTCGTCCAGCAGGTCGAACAGGCTCTGCGGTTGGGCTACCTGCGACCGGGCGACCAGCTGCCCAAGGTGCGTGAGGTGGTGGCGGACCTGGCGATCAACCCGAACACGGTGATGAAGGCCTACCGGGACCTGGAGGGCAAGGGACTGACCGCGGGTCGCCCAGGACTGGGGACGTTCGTCGAGACCACGGTGGACCGCGTGGACCTGGCCGGGTTGACCGTCCTGCGGACGTCGCTGCTGACGTGGATCGCCGAGGCGGAGGGGGCTGGGCTGGGCCGGGACGGGGTGATTGCCCTGTTCTCTCGCACCGTGCGGGATTTCTATGAACGTCGCGAGCCCGAGGGCGCCCGCGGCGATCGGCCGGCTGGTCGTCGTACGGGTGGGGGAGTCGCATGAACGTCATCGAGACCCGTGGGCTCGCCAAGAGCTATGGGCGGGTCACCGCCCTCGCGGACTGCACGCTTGCCCTCGGTGGAGGGCAGCTCGTGGCGCTGGTGGGTCCGAACGGAGCCGGGAAGAGCACGCTGCTGAACCTGGTGGTCGGTCTGGCCAGACCCTCCGCCGGGGACGTGACGGTCCTGGGGGGAGTGCCGGCCGGGTCCCCGGCTGCACTGGCCCAGGTCGCCTTCGTGGCCCAGGACACGCCGCTGTACCGATCCCTGTCGGCGAACGACATGATCCACCTGACCCGCAACCTCAACCGCGGGTTCGATGACGCCTATGCCCGTGCCCGGCTGGTTGACCTCGACATCGCCCCCGGCCGGTCGGCCGGATCCCTCTCCGGCGGCCAGCGAGCGCAGCTGGCCCTGACCCTGGCCCTGGCCAGACGTCCGCAGCTCCTGGTGCTGGACGAGCCCACCGCGTCTCTCGACCCCCTCGCCCGGCATGACTTCATGGCCGTGGTCCTGACGGCGATGGCCGAGGAGGGTGTGACCGTCCTGCTCTCCTCCCATGTCCTGGCGGAGCTCGAACGGGTCGCCGACCATCTCGTGCTGATCTCGCAAGGACGGGTACGTCTCGACGGCGCGGTCGAGGAGCTGCTGGGCAGGCACTGCCTGCTCACCGGCCCGGTGGACCGACCTCTGGCCCCGTCCTGGCGGCCCGTGCAGCAGATCTCCGCCGGGACCCAGCGACACGTCCTGGTCAGGGCATCGTCGACCTCCCTGGCTCCGGACGGCTGGGAGAGCAGGTCGGTCACCCTCGAGGAACTGACCATGGCGTACCTCCGCGAGGACGCCCGGTCCGCTCGGCCCGTCCCGTTGGAGGGCGTCCGATGAGCGCCACCGAGCTCGCCCCGGTGCCGCCCGTCACGGCCACGCCTCCGCCGTGGCGCAACTTCGCCTGGGTCACGTGGCGACGCCACCGCAGCACCCTCCTGGCGACCCTCGCCGCATTGGCCGTCATCGCGACGTACCTGCTGATCACGGGACTCCGGACGAGGTCGGACTGGCACACCGTCCGGAGCTGCAGCCCCCACTTGTCGCGCTCCTGCACGTTCGCCTGGCACAACTTCCACGACACCCACGCCAACCCCGGCATCCTCAGTGCACTGTTCATCTTCGCGCCCCTGCTGTACGGCGCGTTCGTGGGTGCGCCGCTCATCGGGCGCGAGCTCGAGACCGGCACGTTCCGCTACGCCTGGACCCAAGGCGCAGGACGGACCCGGTGGGCCATCACCATGATCGCAACGGGGTTCGCCCTCGTCGCAGCCGTGGCCTGGACCTTCGGCGCCATCGTCGCCTGGCACGACCAACCACTGTGGCAGGCCCAGGTCGTGCCGCGGCTCCAGCCCAGCGAGTTCCCCACCACCGGCGTCGCGATCGCCGGCTGGGCCCTGGCCGCCTACGCCGTCGCCGTCCTGGCCGGCCTCCTGTGGCGTCGGGCCCTCCCGGCACTCGGCACCGCCGTCCTGGCGACGTTCGGCCTGGCCTACGCGTCGTCCAAGCTGCGACTCCACTACCTGGCGCCGCTCAGGACCAGCAGTCTCGCCTACGTCCCCGGCTCGCAGACGATCGCCCAGTGGTGGCAGCGGGGTGACGTACGCGTCGACACCTCGGAGCTCAACGCCGTGCTCCGGGCAGGCAACGTCCAGCAGATCCAGTCCACCGGTGGCAAGGTCACGGCCACTGCCCTACCCGGACAGGGCACGGATCCGTTCACCTATCTGGTCCACCACGGCTACACGCAGTGGACGAGCTACCAGCCCGGGAGCCGGTACTGGACCTTCCAGTGGATCGAGTTCGCCTGGCTCCTCGCCATCGCACTGCTCCTCCTGTCCACCGCGCTGCTGCTCCTCCGCCACCGCGACGCCTAGCCCCGAGCGTGTCCGGGCGCATCCCCTCGGGTGACGGACTCCTGTGGGGAAGCCGACGTTGCAGCGGGTCGGGGCAGCTCGAGCTCCGGCGCGTCATCGGCCGTTCCGCCTCGCGGCACGGCAGGCGACGCGTCGCGGTCTGACCCCGGCGACGCGACGCGCGGATGTCAGGCGCAGCTGCTCGCGGTCTCGCCGACCATCTCCGTCTCGGCGGGCTGAGGTGGTCTGCCCTGGCGGTTGACGAAGTACGAGCCGGTGACCACGAGCACGAACCCGACGACCGTCCAGACCGTGACCGGCTCGTCCAGGACGAGCGCGCCGGCCACGATCGCGACCGCGGGGTTGAGGTAGGTGATCGTCGTGGCGCGCACCGGGCCGACCTCGTTGACGAGCGCGAAGAGGAGCATGAACGCGGCGGCCGTGCACACGACGGCGAGCGCGAGCACCGACCAGATGACCTTGGCCGGGGGCAGCGCCCCGGGCACGCCGTCGGTCACCAGCACCACCGGGACGTAGGCCAGCGCCGTGATCGTGAGGGCCGAGGCCATGATCCCGATGCCGGGCAGGCCCTGGAGGGCTCGGCTCAGGATGGCGGGCCCCGCGGCGTACCCCAGCACGACCACGCCGACCTCAGCCACCGCGCCGAGGTCGGATCCGCCGACGTCGAGCCCCACCAGCGCGGTCACTCCGACGATCCCGAGGGCCAGGCCCAGCCAGGCGACGGGCGTCAGCCGCTCGGCGCGCCCGGTCGTGAACGCGATCGCGACCCCGGCCAACGGGACGGCCGCGATCAGCAGCCCGGTGGTCGAGCTCGGCAGGCGGGTCTCGGCACTGCCGAGGAGCACCCAGGGCACGGCGATCTCGACGACGACGAAGACCAGCAGCCAGCGCCAGCGCGGCAGCAGTGGTCGTACGGCGCCCCTGGCGAGGGCGATCGGCATCAGGATCAACGCCGCGATCGCCGTCCTGCCCAGCACCAGCTGGGCCGGTGAGAGCTCCTCGACCGCGACCTTGATCAGCAGGTAGGGGATGCCCCATGCCACACCGAGGGCGAGGAACAGCAGGGCCGCGCGTCTGGACACCTCGTCATCGTGCCCGATGCCCGGCCGCCTCGGGAGACGCGTCCCACGCAGTGTCCGCGGTCAGCAGTGGGACGACGGCAGCAGCACCAGCTCGCTGCGCACCGCCCGGTGGTCGCTCGACGAGGCGAGCACCTGGGTGCTGCCGGGCACGGGGCGGAAGTGGTTGTCGTACAGGACGTAGTCGATCCGGTTCTGCGGCCGCCCCTCGGGGACGGTGTTGCCGAGGCCGGTGCCGGCCTGCTCCTGGGCGTCGAGGAGGTAGCCGCGCAGCAGCCGCACCGGCAGCGTGCCGGGCCGCGAGTTGAGGTCGCCCGCGACGATCGTCGGACGGTGACCGGCGGCCAGGACGTGGGTGATGGCGACGGCCTGACGGATCCGCTCCGGCAGCCCGGACCGGTGTCCCTGCGTGAGATGCACGGAGAAGAAGTCGACGTCGTGGCCGTCGACCCGCAGCCGGGCGCGGAGCAGTCCGCGGGGCTCCACTCCCGGAGCACCCGGCAGCCGGGTGTTGAGGCTGCTGCGCACCGGGAAGCGGCTGAGGACGGCGTTGCCGAACCGGTGCCCGTCGGCCTGCACGAGGTTCGCCCCGAAGACCACGTGCATGCCGGTGGCCCGCGCGAGGTACGACGCCTCGTCCACCCGCCCCGAGCGCGCGGCGTCGCGGTCGACCTCGTTGAGGCTCACCACGTCGGGCCGCCACGCGTTGATCTCCCGCGCGATCTCGGCCAGTCCCTGCGTGCCGTAGCGCGTGACACCCGCATGGATGTTGAGCTGCAGCACCTCGACGATCCGGGGGACCCGGTCGGGGCAGAGCCGCCCGTTCGGCAGGTCGACCGGCTGCAGAGGAGGTCGCACGTGGGGGTGCCGGGGGGAGAGCGTCGAGCCGTGGCTGGGGGTCGCGTCGGAGGCCGGGGTCGGCCGGTTCGACGGGATCGTGACCGACCGTCCCGCCGTCGCGCTCGGGAGCACGCCGAACGCCCAGGCCGAGACGCCCAGGACGGCGACCACCACGACCACGACGATCGCGGTCGACCAGGCGACCCGCCGCGAGACGTCGAGGCTCGGCTCCGGCTCCACACCTCAACTGTGCCCGACCGGACCCAACCGGGCGACGTTTCCGCGGGGTCAGTGCAACTGGTCCTCCAGGTACGCCGTGCGCCCGGCGTACGCGCCGAGAGCCACCAGCGGGAGCACCAGGCCCATGAGCAGCCACAGGGGAGTGGTCCAGTCGCCGGTGGCGTCGTACAACGTGCCGACCGCGAAGGGGCCGATCCCGGCGATCAGGTAGCCCAGCGACTGGGTGAACCCGGACAGCGCCGCCGTGCCGTCGGGCGTGTGCGCACGCAGACCGATCAGCGTGAGTACGACCGGGAAGACGCAGCAGCCGACCCCGACGAGCATCGCGGCCGGGAGGGCCCACCGGTGCGCGTCGATCAGCAGCAGTGCGTACCCGACGAGGTAGCAGCCGAGGACGGTGAGGATCAGCCCGCGCTGGTCGTCGCGGCGCGCGGCGGCAGCGGGCAGCCACAGCGAGAGCGGGATGCTGACGCCGGCGACGACCGCGACCAGCAGTCCGGCGGTCGTCGCGGAGTAGCCCGAGTCGCGCCAGAGCTGGGCGAACCAGCCGAAGATGGAGTACGCCTGCAGCGACTGGAGCCCGAAGAACAACGCCATCGCCCACCCGATCCGGGTGCGTGCCACGTCCCGGAACGAGATGCTCCGCGGCCCGGTCTCGAGGTGACGGTCGTGGGCGACCAGCCCGAGCCAGGGCAGGACGGCGACCAGGGCCGTCAGCGACCAGCCGCCGAGGCCGGCCCGCCAGCTGCCGAACACGTGGGAGACCGGCACGGTCAGCACGAACGCCGACGTGAGGCCCACCGCCATGGCGGTCGTGTAGACGGCGGTCGCGCGACCGACCCGGTCCGGGAAGTGCAGCTTCACCAGCGAGGGAATCAGCACGTTGGCCGTCGCCATGCCCGCGAGCGCCAACGCCGACAGCGCCAGGAACGTCGCGCTGTCGCGCGCCAGGGACCGGCCGCCGAGGCCGATCACCACCGCGACCAGCGAGAGGGTGACCGCCCGGTGCAGCCCGGACCGCCGGGCGAAGGTGGGTGCGAGGGCGCCGAAGCCGGCGAACGCGAGCACCGGCAGGGACGTCAACAGGCCGGCCTCGGTGCCGGAGAGACCGAGGCCGCGTCGTACCTCCGCCAGGACCGGGCCCACGCTGACGGCGGCCGGGCGCAGGTTGAACGCCAGGAGGATCAGCCCCGCCAGCACGAGGGTCGTACGACGAGCTGCGGGCACCGCGGGATCGTCGCACCCGGGCCCCGGCCGCGTCACATCTCCGACCGGGCCCGGGGGTGGCGTCGGGCAGGATGACGACGTGCGCCACATCGACGACGACGAGCGACGCGCCCGCCTGGGGATCCGGCACGCGCTGGCC
>JBAUWD010000027.1:0-5693 GCA_049583575.1 Nocardioides sp. | reverse complement strand
GCTCACAACACCGCGAAGCCCTGGACCTCGACCACCGCCTCGGCGTCCCAGAGCCGGCTGACGCCGATGCCGGCCGAAGCGGGGTAGGCGGCGCCGACCAGGCGTCGCCAGACCTCGCCGATCTCGCGGGCGTGGGCGCGGTAGTCGTCCATGTCGACGATGTAGATCGTCAGCGAGGCCAGCCGGTCGGGGGTGCCTCCGGCCTCGGCGAGGGCGGTCAGCAGGTTGGTCAGCGCCTGCTCGAACTGCGCCACCACCCCGCCGCCGACGATCGCCCCGGACGCGTCCATGCCCGTCTGGCCGGCCAGGAAGACCGCCGTCCCCCGGCCCACCACGGCATGGGAGAAGCCGGACGGGCGGGCCAGGGAGTCCGGGTTCACCCGGTTGAGGTCCGCCATCAGCTCTGCACCGCCCCTCCGTCGACGTTGAGTCCCTGGCCGTTGACGGCGCCGTTCTCGACGCACAGCATCACCGCGGCCGCGACCTCCTCGACGGTCACGAGCCGCCCGATCGGCTGCATCCGCTCGAGGATCCGCCGGGCGTCGGCCTCGGGTCGACCGGTGCCGGCCGAGATGTTCGCGACGGACCGATCGGTCATCGGGGTGTCGACGTACCCCGGACAGACGGCGTTCACCGTGACGCCGGTGGCCGCCACCTCGGCGGCGGCGGTGCGGACGAGGCCGAGCACGCCGTGCTTGCTGGCGGTGTACGCCGCGATCCGGGGGCTGCCGACCTTGCCGGCCACGGATGCGATCACCACCACGCGGCCGAAGCCGGCTCGCGTCATCGACGGGAGCGCCCGGCGCAGACAGCGGAAGGGCGCGGTGAGGTTGACGTCGAGCATCTGCTGCCACTCCTCGTCGGAGGTCGTCACCAGCGGCGCGGACATCGAGGCGCCGGCATTGACGACGAGGACCTCGACCGGGCCCCACTCGCGCTCCGCACGGGCGAACGCGGCGTCGAGGGCAGCCGCGTCCGTCACGTCCGTCGGCACCACGAGCGACTCGCCCGGAAGCGACGCCGCGACCCCGGACAGCGCCGCTTCGTCGCGGGCCACGAGCACGACGCGGTGACCGGCGCTCGACAGTGCCTGCGCGCACGCGGCGCCGATCCCCTTCGAGGCCCCGGTCACCAGGGCGATGCTCATTCGGGGTCCCCGCCGAATCGCGGGCGCTGCGAGCGATGGCGTGGGGTGTTCATCGGAAGGCCGGGACGCCGGTCAGGTCCGCGCCGATCGAGAGCAGGTGCATCTCCTCGGTGCCCTCGTAGGTCATCACCGTCTCGAGGTTGTTCATGTGGCGCATGACGGTGTGGTCGAGGGTGATGCCGGCGCCGCCGAGCGTCGTACGCGCCTCACGGGCGACGTCGAGGGCGGCCCGCGCGTTGGCGTACTTGCCGTAGGAGACCTGCGCCGGCGTCAGCGTGCCGGCGTCCTTGAGCCCGCCCAGCCGCCAGGCCACCAGCGCGGCGTTGTTGACGCCGACGGTCATCAACGCCAGCTTGCGCTGGGTGAGCTGGAACGACGAGAGCGATCTTCCGAACTGCTCCCGCTCCCTTGTGTAGGCCAGCGACTCCTCCAGGCAGGAGCGGGCGGCACCGACCACGCCCCAGGCGATGCCGTACCGCGCCTCGTTGAGGCACGACAGCGGGCCCTTGAGGCCGTGCACCTCCGGGAGGACCGCGTCGCCCGGCAGACGTACGCCGTCGAAGGAGAGCTCGGCGGTGACCGACGCGCGCAGCGAGAGTTTCCGCCCGATCTTGTGGGCCGCGAAGCCCGGCGTGTCCGTGGGCACGACGAAACCCCGGATCCTCGCGGGTCCCGAGCCGTCGTCGGCCCGCGCCCACACCACCGCGACGTCGGCCAGGGTCCCGTTGGTGATCCACATCTTGGAGCCGTCGAGGACCCAGTCGGCGCCGTCGCGTCGGGCATGGGTCCGCATCGAGCCCGGATCGCTGCCGGCGTCGGACTCGGTCAGCCCGAAGCACCCGATCGCGTCACCGGCCGCCATCCGAGGCAGCCACTCGTCCTTCTGCTCGGCGCTGCCCCACCGGTGGATCGCGAACATCGCCAGCGAGCCCTGCACGCTGACGAAGCTGCGGATGCCGGAGTCGACGGCCTCGAGCTCGCGACAGGCCACGCCGTACGCCGTGGCGCTGGTGCCGGCGCAGCCGTGGCCGTCGAGGTGCATGCCGAGCAGGCCGAGCTTGCCGAACATCGGCCCGAGCCCGTCGGGCAGCGTGCCCGCGTCGTACCACTCGGCGACGTGGGGGGCGAGCTCGCGCTGCGCGAAGTCGCGGACGGTGTCGCGGATCGCGCGGTCCTCGTCGCTGAGCAGGTCGTCGACCTGCAGGTAGTCGTGGCTCATCGGCCCGTCCATTCCGGTGGTCGCTTGGCGTTGAAGGCGGCGTGGAACTCCGCGTGGTCCGCTGTGGTCATCAGCAGTGCCTGGGTCATCGCGTCCAGCTCCATGGCCGGCCCGAGCGGCATGTCGAGCTCGCGGGTGATCAGGCTCTTGGTCTGGGAGTAGCCGAGCGTCGGGCCGTCGGCCAGCCGCCGGGCGAGCCGCTCGACGGCGCCGTCCAGCTCGTCCGGCTGCACGAGCTCGGTGACCAGGCCGAAGCGGTCGGCGGTCTCGGCGTCGATGGTGTCGCCCAGCATCAGCAGCTCGGTCGCCCGGCCGTAGCCGACCAGCCGCGGGAGGAGGTACGCCGCACCCATGTCCCCGCCGGACAGCCCGACCCTGGTGAACAGGAACGCGAACCGCGCCTGCGTCGTACACACGCGGAAGTCGGAGGCGATCGCGACCACCGAGCCGGCGCCCGCGGCGATCCCCTGGATGCCGGCGATGATCGGGACCGGGCACTCCCGCATCGCGCGGATCACGTCGCCGGTCATCTTGGTGAAGCCCATCAGGTCGCGGGCGTCCATCCGGATCAGCTCACCGATGATCTCGTTGACGTCGCCGCCACCGCAGAAGCCCCGGCCCTGACCGCGGAGGACGAGCACCTTGGTGTCGCCGCGGTGCGGGAGCTCCGCGAGCAGGTCGCGCAGGTCGGCGTAGCTCTCGAAGGTGAGGGGGTTCATCTTGTCGGGCCGGTTCAGGGTCACCGTCGCGATGCCGTCGGCCACGGTGAAGTCGAAGTGCTGCCAGTCGTCGGTGAGCTTCGCGCTGGCTCGGTAGCGGGTCATGGGTGGTCTCTCAACAGTCCTCTGGCGATGACGGTGCGCTGCACCTCGGAGGCACCCTCGTAGATCCGGGGTGCGCGCACCTCACGATAGAGCCGCTCGAGCAGGTGGCCCCGCTGCAGTCCCCGCGCACCGTGCAGCTGGACGCCCTGGTCGACGACCCACTGCGCCATCTCGGTCGCGAACAGCTTGGCCATCGCGGCACTCGTGGTGATCTCCTCGCCCGTGACCGTGGGTCGAGCCTGTCGAGACCCGTCGTACGACGCAGCCGCGGCCCGGACCAGCAGCCGCCCGGCCTCGATCCGGGTGGCCATCTCGGCCAGCGTGTGCTGCGTCGCCTGCTGGTCGACCAGCCTGCCCCCGAACAGCTCCCGCTCGCGCGCCCAGGCGATGCTCGCGTCCAGCGCGGCCTGGGCCATGCCGACCGCGAAGGCGCCGACGCTCGGGCGGAACAGGTCGAGGGTCCGCATCGCGACCGCGAACCCCTGGTCGACCTCGCCGAGGACGTCGTCGGGACCGACCTGCACCCCGTCGAAGACGAGCGTGCCGAGAGCATGGGGCGCGAGCATGTCGAGCCGTTCGCCGGTCAGGCCGGGGCTGTCGCCGGGGACCGCGAACGCGGTGACGCCGCGGGCGCGGTTGCCGGCCGTGGTGCGGGCGAAGACGGAGTAGACGTCGGCGTCGGGCGCGTTGGAGATCCAGGTCTTCCGGCCGTGGAGGGTCCAGCCTTCGCCGTCGGGCCGGGCCTCCAGGGTGAGCGCGGCGGCGTCGGAGCCCGCCTCGGGCTCGGAGAGAGCGAACGCCGCGACGACGTCGCCGGACACCACCCCCGGGATCCAGCGATCTCGCGCGGAGCTGCCCCCGGCCTGCAGGATCGGGTAGGAGCCGAGGCCCTGCAGCGCCAGCGCCGTCTCGGCCTCGGTGTCGATCGTCGCCAGCGTCTCGCGGAGCAGGCACAGCTGCATCGCCGCCGCGTCCCGAGGAGGCTCACCGGGGGCGCCGCCGAAGAGTCCGCGCAGCAGGCCGGCGTCGCCGAGGGCCTTGACGAGCGGCCGGTTGACCGCGCCGTGCACGGGCTCGATCCCGCCCAGCGCGCCGGCCGCCTGCGACCGCACCCATGCGGCGTACTCCTGCTGGCCGGGCGTGAGCCCGAACGTCGTCCCGCCGCTCACGAGTCCGACCATACCGGTGACCGTATTGCGCCTTGACAACGCCCGTCAAGAACGCACTATGTTTGGTAGTCCATGACGAAACGGCTGCGATTTCGCCCGCGAGACAGCCATCTCGTCATGGACTACCCCGGGGGATGAGCCCTCATGCAGGAGGTGGGCATGCGGATCGCGGTGATCGGCGGGGGACCGGGCGGCCTCTACTTCAGCGCACTGGCACAGCAGCTGGCGGCGGCCGGTCGTCCGGGAGGCGGGCAGACCCACGAGATCACCGTGTGGGAGCGCAACGCCTCCGACGACACGTTCGGGTTCGGGGTGGTGTTCAGCGACGAGACCCTGGGTGGGATCGAGCACGCCGACCGCGTCGTGTTCGAGCAGATGCAGCGCGAGTTCGCGATCTGGGACGACATCGACATCCACTTCAAGGGCGAGGTGGTCACCAGCGGCGGCCACGCGTTCGCGGCCATGAGCCGTCGCCGGCTGCTGGAGATCCTGCAGGAGCGGTGCCGCGAGCTCGGCGTCACCCTCCACTTCCGCACCGAGGCGCCCGACGTCGACCGACTCGCCGGGTCGTACGACCTGGTCGTCGCCGCCGACGGCCTCAACTCGGCGGTCCGCCAGCGGTACGCCGACACCTTCCGCCCCACGCTCGACGTCCGCGACTGCAAGTACATCTGGCTCGGCACGGACAAGGTGTTCGACGCGTTCAAGTTCTACGTCGCCGAGACGCCGTACGGCGTGATGCAGATCCACGGCTACCCGTACGACGCGACCGGCTCGACGTTCATCGTCGAGATGACCAGCGAGGTGTGGCGGCGTGCCGGGTTCGCGGACTTCGCCGACCGGGCCTGGTCTCCGGGAGAGTCGGACGAGAAGTCGATCGCCCTGATCCGCGAGCTCTTCGCCGACGTGCTCCTCGACCCTTCGACAGGCTCAGGGACCGGCAGGATCATCGCCAACAACTCGCGCTGGATCAGCTTCACCACGATCCGCAACGAGCACTGGGTCCACGACAACGTCGTGATCCTCGGCGACGCCGCCCACACCGCCCACTTCTCCATCGGGTCCGGGACCAAGCTGGCGATGGAGGACGCCCTGGCCCTGGCCGCGTGTCTGCACGAGGCGCCGACGGTCGGCGAGGCGCTGACGACGTACGAGGTCGAGCGCAAGGCCGTCGTGCTCTCCACGCAGCGAGCCGCGCAGGCCAGCCTCGAGTGGTTCGAGAACGTCGCGCAGTACGTCCACCAGGAGCCGACCCAGTTCGGCTTCAACATCATGACCCGCTCGCGCCGCGTCACCTACGACAACCTGCGCCTGCGCGACCCGGAGTACGTCGC
>JBAUWD010000026.1:0-7560 GCA_049583575.1 Nocardioides sp. | reverse complement strand
CCACCACGGTGGTGACCAGCCACGACCAGGTCGCGCAGCCGAGGAGGACGAGGGCGGCCAGGTCGGTGAGGGCGACGTCGAGCGGGGTCCGGGCCAGGCGGCCCGCGGCCAGCTCGCCCACGACCGTGGAGGAGGGTCCACCTGCGACCAGCACCGTCAGCACCAGGCCCGCGGACGCCAGCGACCAGACGAGGAGGCAGCGCAGGCGGCGGCCAGAGTTCCCGAGAGACACCGCACAAACCTTTCGTTTGCGTGCGTTTGCATCAGTCAACGCCGTTCAGAGTCTCCTTGACAAGAGGCGGCCGCGGGCTGTGGAGAACCGTGCCCGACCGCCCCGGCATGGCAGGGTGACGCCGTGGACTGGGACGAGCAGCTGTTCGCCTTCCTCGACGACCTGGAGGGCCGGGCGGAGGCGCTCTACGACGCACACCGCGAGGGCGAGCTCGCCGACCGCAGCCGCACGGAGTACGCCGTCGTCACGCTCGCCAGCCGGCTGATGGCCTCGCTCGGGTCCGAGGTGATGCTCGACGTCCAGGGTGTCGGCCGGGTCGCCGGCCTGCTGCAGCGGGTGGGAGCCGACTGGTGCCTCGCCCACGGCGCCGCTCAGGACTGGGTGGTGCGCCTCTCCGCCGTGGTCGGTGTGGAAGGAGCGTCGAGCCGGTCCGTCCCGGAGGTGGCCTGGTCGCCGGTCGCCCGGCTCGGCCTGGGTTCGGCCCTGCGCCGTCTGGCGGACGCCGGCGAGCGGTGCGTGGTGCACACCATCGACGGCAGCGCCCGCGACGTCGTGATCGTCCGGGTCGGGCGCGACTTCATCGAGGCGACCCGGGGCGAGGGCCGCACGGTGCTGCTGGCACTGCCGACGGTCGCGGCGGTGCAGAGCCGCTAGGCGAGGCGACTCGACCGCTGGCGCGGGCCCTCGCGCACCCGACCGGACGAACGTGAGCTTCGCTCACGTTCGCTAGGTCGCATCCACGTCGTACGGCGGGAGCTCGCCGTCGGTGAGCGGGCGCACCGCGGCGCGTGGGCGCGGGACGTCGTCGACGTCGTTCATCGCCTCGACGATGTGCTTGCGCACGATCGTGCGCGGGTCGAGGTCGCGCAGCTCCAGGTCGGCGTACTCCGGGCCGAGCTCCTCACGGAGCTCGTCGCGGGCCTGGTTCGCGAACTCGCGCACCTGCCGGGCCATCCGGCCCGCCTGGCGCGCGAGGTCGGGCAGCTTGTCGGGGCCGAAGACGAGCACGGCGACGAAGGCGATCACCGCCAGCTCCGGCAGCCCGACTCCGAACATGGGTCAGAATCTACTGCTGGGCGTGAGCCCGAGCTGGCGCCCCGCCAGACCGCGTCCGCGCGCGTCGAGGCTCTCGGCGACCTTCACCAGCACCTGCGCCGCGTCGGTGGTCGGGTCGGACTCGACCACGGGCTTGCCGGTGTCGCCGCCCTCGAGCAGCGACTGCTCGATCGGGACGCGCCCGAGCACGGGTACGTCGTACCCGAAGCGGCTGGTGAGGGTCGCCGCCACCCGGTCGCCGCCGCCGCTGCCGAAGAGCTCGAGCTGGTGAGAGGGACCGCAGTGCGGGCAGACGAGAAAGCTCATGTTCTCGATCACGCCGACGACCCGCTGGTGGAGCATCGAGGCCATCGTGCCGGCGCGCTCCGCGACCTCGGCCGCAGCCTCCTGGGGCGTGGTCACGACCACGATCTCCGCGTTGGGCAGGTGCTGGCCCAGCGAGATCGCCATGTCGCCGGTGCCCGGCGGCAGGTCGAGCAGCAGGACGTCGAGATCGCCCCAGTAGACGTCGGCGAGCATCTGGACGAGCGCCCGGTCGAGCATCGGCCCGCGCCAGGCGACGACCTGGTCGCGACGCGGCTTGAGCATGCCGATGGAGATCACCGAGACGCCGGACGGCGTGGGCACCGGCATGATCATGTCCTCGACCTGGGTCGGCCGGGAGTCGGCGATGCCGAGCATGGCCGGGATCGAGTGGCCGTAGATGTCGGCGTCGACGATGCCGACCGACCGCCCCGCCTGGGCCAGGGCCAGGGCCAGGTTGACGGTGACGGACGACTTGCCGACCCCGCCCTTGCCGCTGGCGACCGCCCACACCTTGGTGAGCGATCCCGGCTGGGCGAAGGGGATCTCCTTGGCGGGCTTGCCGCCGCGCAGCTTGGTCTGGAGCTCGGCGCGCTGGGCGTCGGTCATCGCGCCCAACGTGAGCTCGACGCCGGTCACGCCGGCGACGCCGCCGAGGGCACGGCGTACGTCGCGGTCGATGGTGTCCCTCATCGGGCAGCCGCTGACCGTCAGCAGCACGGTCAGGGAGACGACGCCGGCCTCGTCGACGT
Source organism: Nocardioides sp. (assembly GCA_049583575.1). Lineage (GTDB taxonomy): Bacteria > Actinomycetota > Actinomycetes > Propionibacteriales > Nocardioidaceae > Nocardioides. Next base: position 5,217 of record JBAUWD010000026.1, on the reverse strand, counting down.
CGACGGACTCGACCATGCCGAGCTCGGTGATCGGCTGCTTGATCTCAGGGTCCTGCACGGTCGCCAGGGCGGCGGTGAGCTGCTCGATGGTCGGGAGGTTCATGGTGCCTCCAGGGTAGTTGCCCCCTGCGCGAGAGACGCATCCACCCGGCTCGTGGACGCGCCGCGGCTCAGGCCGACGTCGCCGCCTCGTCGTCGTCGAGGTCGGCCAGGTCGTCGCGGAGGGAGCGCAGCTCCGAGCGCAGGAAGTCGCGGGTGGCGACCTCGCCGACCGCCATCCGCAGCGAGGCGACCTCGCGGGCCAGGAACTCCATGTCCGCGTGGGCGCGGGCGTTGGCCTGGCGGTCCTGCTCGGCGATCACCTTGTCGCGCGACTCCTGGCGGTTCTGGGCCAGCAGGATCAGGGGGGCGGCGTACGACGCCTGCAGGCTGAGGACCAGGGTCAAGAAGATGAACGGGTAGTCGTCGAAGTGCAGGCGGTGTGGCGCCAGCGTGTTCCAGCCGACCCAGAAGACGACGACCACCGTCATCCACATCAGGAAGCGGGCGGTGCCCATGAAGCGCGCGAACTGCTCCGCGAAGACCCCGAACGCGTCGCGGTCGTAGGTCGGCGTGCGGAGCAGCTTGCGGCGCTGCTCCTTGGGGGTGTCGAGCCGACCGCCGCGGCGCTCAGCCATGACCCACCTCCGGCGTGACGCCGCCGACCGGCTGGTCGCGCCAGTTCGCCGGGAGCATGTGGTCGAGCAGGTCGTCGACGGTCACCGCGCCCAGCAGGCGCCCCTCCTCGTCGACGACCGGTGCGGCCACGAGGTTGTACGTCGCCAGGTGGGCCGCCACCTCGTCGATCGACGCCTCGGGATGAAGCGGGTCCATCGTGTGGTCGAGCGCCGCCGCCACGAGCGTGGAGGGCGGCTCGCGCAGCAGCCGCTGGAAGTGGGCCACCCCGAGCAGCCGACCGGTCGGGGTCTCCAGGGGCTGGCGGCAGACATAGACCATCGCGGCGAGCGAGACCGGCAGCTCGGCATGCCGGATCTGGGCCAGGGCGTCCGCGATGGTGGCGTCGGGTCCGAGGATCACCGGCTCGGGCGTCATCATCGCGCCCGCCGTCTCCTCGGCGTAGGACATCAGGCGCCGCACGTCCTCGGCCTCGTGGGGCTCCATCAGGCTCAACAGGGTGGCCGCGGTCTCGGGGGGCAGGTCGGCGATCAGGTCGGCGGCGTCGTCGGGCGACATCTCCTCGAGGACGTCGGCCGCCCGCTCGCTGTCGAGGTGACCGAGGATCTCGACCTGGTCCTCGTCGGGCAGCTCCTCGAGCACGTCGGCGAGCCGCTCGTCGTCGAGTGCCGCCACCACGGCGGTGCGCCGCTCGACCGGCAGGTCGTGGATCACGCTGGCGGCGTCGGCCGCGCGCATCTCGTTGAGCGCCGCGATCAGGTGGGTGGCGCCCTGTGCGGGCTCCCGGTCGGTCAGGCCCACCACGTCACGCCACTCGACGACGTGCGTCTGCCCGCGGCGACGCAGTGCCTTGCCCGGCTCCTGGACCGCCACCCGGCTGAGGACCCAGTCGCGCGTGCGCGCCTGCTCCATCGCGACGTCGTACACGGTGCCGCGGACGCCCGTCGACTCGATGGTCACGGTGCGGTCGAGCATCTGCCCGATCACGAGCGTCTCGGTGGGCCGCTGCTCGAAGCGGCGCATGTTGAGCAGGCCGGTCGTGTACACCTGGCCGCTGTCGATGTGGGTGACGCGGGTCATCGCGACGAAGATCCGGCGCCGCCCGAACACCTCCGCCACCAGGCCGAGCACGCGTGGCTGGCTGGTCTGCGAACGGATCGCGACGACGAGGTCGCGCACCTTCCCCACCTGGTCGCCCTGCGGGTCGAAGATGGGGAGTCCGACCAGCCGGGCGGCATACACCCGGCCGGGCTTGGCCGGTCCGGGCTGGGCGGTGCTCACAGCCGCCCACGCTACCGGTGGCCCAGGAGGCTTTCCGGTAACTACCCGCCCCGCGCCAGGGCCGATTAGACTCGTGCCTCGGTACGGCACCTGCTGCGACCGTCCCCACGACCTCGGCGGAGGGAGTCCCCGGCATGGCCAAGCACCTCGGGAGCCGACCCCGCTCCCGGCTGTTCGGGATGCCCGGCAGGGTGGTGTGGGGTCTCGGGGTCTTCGTCGCGGTCAACGTCGTCACGGTCCTCGTGGTCGTGGCCGGGGTCGCCTCGCGCGAGCCCCTCGCCGTTCTCGTGACGGCCGCCGACGGAGTCGACGCGGGGTCCACGACGCAGGTGCGCACGGGGGTGCCCGCCGCCTCCCGGCTCACCCCGACGGCCCGTCACAGCGACCTGTCACGCCAGGCCGCGCGGCCCGAGCTGTCGCCGTACCGAGTCCGGCACGGCGCCTCGCTCGCCCTGAAGCCGGCGGCCGCCCTGGCCCGCAAGGTGGCCGACCTGTCGCCGGCGTCGTCGACGTTCACGATCGCCCAGTCCAACGTCCTCGGCAGCCAGCACACCGCAGGCAGGGGCGGGTACGGCCCCGGTACGACGCGCGCCGCGATCACGTCGTCGCTCCTGACCTCGCGCGGTGTCGACGTCGGCGGCATGGAGGAGGTGCAGAGCGACCAGCTCGGCGTGTTCCTGAACCGGATGCCCGGCTACAGCTTCTGGCCGGCCGCAGCACTCGGCCACAACGGCGAGCGACTCCAGATCTACTGGCGGAGCTCCCGGTTCGCGCTGATGGACCAGGGGTCGGTCACCTACGTCTTCTCCAGCCAGCACATCCCGCTGCCCTACGTGCTCCTGCGCGACCGGGTCTCCGGCGCGGAGTTCTACGTGATCACCGCACACAACTCACCGGGCGGCATGGAGGTGCAGCGAGACGTCGCCACCGGCATCGAGATCGCCCTGATCCGGCGGCTGATGGCCACCGGCAGGCCGGTCCTCATCACCGGTGACATGAACGAGCACACCGAGTTCTTCTGCAAGGTCGCCGTGGCCACCGGCATGGTGGCGGCCAACGGCGGCAGCGGTGCCGGCGGGTGCCACCTCCCACCGGGGCCGCTGCGGGTGGACTGGATCATGGGCGGACACGGTGTGGGCTTCAGCGGCTACCGCCAGGACGGCGCCGGTCTGCGGCGCGCGAGCGACCACTACTACCTCTACGCCACCGCGACCGCCACGTCTCGGTGGTACGCGCCGTGACGGGCTACCCTCGAGGCATGACGATCGGCGTCCGCACCAGCGCAGCGGCGGCAGCAGCCGTGCTGACCCTTGCGCTCGGCGCCTGCGGCTCCGGCTCGAGCACCGTCGCCGAGGACCCGGGCACGAGTCCGACGGCGCCGTCGAGCAGCCCCACCGGATCCGCGCACTCCGGCCCGGCCTGCTCGCACGTGTGGCGCGACGGTGTGCGGCTGTCCCCGGGGTACCGCGGGTGCTCCACCGCCCAGGGCTGGGTCAAGGCCCAGGTCTACGAGTGCGCGGACGGTCATCGACTCGTCACCTATGCGCACACGTTCTACGCGCGGATGGGGCGTACGATCACCCGGACCTCCACCACGCTGGCCCATGACCACACGTTCCGGCACCTGATGGCCGTCTGCGGAGCCTGACCCCCGCGACGACGTGCTGCCAGCCGGTTTGCGTGCGAACCATGTGGCTGGTGTGGCTGGTGGGTTACACTCCCTGCGACTGAACCGGGGCCCCCTGAACCGCCACACCCGGCCCCTGCGAGATTCTGGACGGATCCCCACATGACCACATCCCTGCGGAGAGCGCTGAGCCTTGCGCTGGCACTGCCGTTGCTGACCCTCTCGATCGCCGTGGGGACGTCAGGCGCCGCCCGGGCCACGCCCGACCACTTCAACCCGCATCGCGGGGCGACGTTCAACAACCCGTACGGCGGGCGCGTCGCGGCGCATCGCATCGTCACCAAGCTGGTGCGCACGATCAACAGCGTGAAGAAGGGTCACAAGATCCGGATCGCGTCGTGGAACTTCCGCAGCCCCGCCATCGCCGGTGCGCTGATCCGGGCGCACCACCGCGGGGTCAGCGTGCGGGTCCTCATGGACTACGGCAACGCCAACCCGGACTCGCCGAACGCCGTCGCCCGGCACACCCAGGACGAGCTGGCGCAGGGCAACAAGCACCGGCCGCACGACATGACCAGCTGGCTGCACAAGTGCCACGGATCGTGTCGGGGCAAGCACGGCATCGCGCACGTCAAGTTCTACACGTTCGACAAGGTGGAGGACACCAAGGACGTCGTGATGTACGGCTCGGTCAACGCGACCGAGCTGGCGGCCACGATCCAGTGGAACGACATGTACACGCTCACCAAGAGCAAGTCCCGCTACAACGAGTTCATCCATGTCTTCAACCAGATGCGACTCGACCACGCGGTCAAGCAGGGCTATCTCGACTACCCGCGCAAGAACCTCGACATCGCCTTCTACCCCTACACGGGTGAGCACACCAAGGTCGACCCCGTGCTCAAGGTGCTCAACCGCGTCCGCTGCTCGGGTGCGGCGCCCGGCACCGGCATCAACGGGCACACCAAGATCCGCATCGCGCAGACCGCGACGTACGGCGAGCGCGGCCTGGCGATCGCCCATCGCCTCGTCCAGATGCACGAGCGTGGCTGCAACATCAGGGTCGTCTACGCGATGTTCGGCAGCCGGGCGCTGCACGTGCTGCGGCACACCAGCCCGACGCCGGTGCCGCTGACCCACCTGGCCTACGACTCCAACTGCGACGGCATCTACGACAAGTACGTCCACATGAAGTCGATGGTCATCAGTGGCGTCTACGGCAAGGACCACGCGGCCCGGATCGTCTGGAACGGCTCGGCCAACTGGACCCCCGTCTCGCTCGCCAGCGACGAGGTCGTGGGCGTCGTCCATCGTGCGGGCGCAGCGCGGGTCTACTCCAACTGGATCGACTACCTCTTCACCCACGTGCCCAAGGCGTGGCTGCCCGGGCACTGCAGCCAGCCCGGTGGGCCCCCGGAGCGCACGGCAGACGGGAAGCGCATCGACCCCTACGCACTGATCCGCCAGGACCTCTGAGGCCATGACCCGGTGGCGACCGCTGGACGACCGACGGGTGGCCGTCGGGGTTGCGGCGATCCTCGCCATCGGAGCGGTGGCGGTCGGCGTACGGGTCGCGCACGCCCCCCGGCAGCCCGGGGTGGCGCAGCGCGCCGGAGCGAACACGAAGGGCTGCG
>JBAUWD010000025.1:0-5797 GCA_049583575.1 Nocardioides sp. | reverse complement strand
CGCTCGGGCACGCTCCGTGCGAGGCGTCTGGCCCGCGCGACCGGCGCGTTCGACAGTCGGGCGGGCGGCTTGAGGCGGTTGCGCATCTGTCCCTAGAGCTCAGTGGTGTACGGCGTGTGGCCAGGCGGGAGGTACCCGTCGGGGCGCCGCCTCATGCTAGGACACCTGGAGCGGTCGCACCGACTCGACGAGCCCGCCCTAGGAGAGCTCCACGGGGTCCGCGGGATCCGCCAGCGGGTCGAGCTTGCGGAGGTCCAGGACGTGCCCCGTGCCGTCCGACAGGAGCACGTCGAGCGACGCCTTCGCGACCGCGCGGGAGTCGAGGAGGGAGTCCGCCGGCTCCTCGCCGAAGGCCTTGGTCCGCATCGGCGTACCGGTGCGCTCGGGGTTGACGCAGTTGACCCGGACCCCGCTCTCGGCCCACTCGTCGGCCAGGGCCTGGGTGAGGTTGACGACCGCGGCCTTGGCGGAGGAGTAGAGGCTGTAGCCGCTGCGCCCCCGGGTGTAGCTGCTGGAGGTGAACAGCAGCAGGCTGCCGCCGGTGCGGTGCAGGTGGGGGAAGAACACCTGGGCGATGAAGACGGGCGCCAGGTAGTTGACCTCGGTGGCGGCGTAGATCGTCTCCTCGCTCGTCTCCAGCAGCGAGCCGCGCGGGAGGATGCCGGCCGTCGCCACCACGTGGTCGATCCGGCCGTGCTCGGCGATCACCTGCTCGGCCACCGCGACCAGGTCGGAGCGGCGCTCGACGTGGGTGTCGGTGCTGGAGCGGCTGAACGTCTCGACCGTCGCGCCGTACTCGCGGGCCAGGGCGGCGATGTCGGCACCGATGCCGTAGCTGCCGCCCAGCACCACCATCACGGTGCCGGCGAGCGCGGAGCGGTACTCGTCGTGGCTGTGGCCCTCCGGCACGAAGCTGCTGGTCAGCTGGAAGAGCTTGTCGGCCAGGAAGACGTCGATCGGGTCGGTGACCTTCATGTTGCGCTCCTCGCCGGCCACGACCCAGATCGGGACGTCGGGCAGGTATCGGAGCACGACGCCGCAGTCGTCGGTGGCGGTGAAGTGGGGATCCTGTGCGGCGACGTCGTAGGCCTTGCGCAGGACCGACGCCCGGAACGCCTGCGGGGTCTGCCCGCGGCGCAGGTCGGCCCGCGGGGGGATGGCCCGGATCGTGTTGTCGTCCGGCCCGACCTCGATGATGGTGTCCGCGGACGGGATGGCGACGTCGACGGCGTCGTAGTGCTCGAGGGCCTCGAAGCACTCGGTGATGATGCGCTCGCTGACCAGAGGGCGGACGGCGTCGTGGAACAGCACCGGGCAGTCGGCGGGCAGGGCGTCGAGGGCCCTGAGGGTCGTGCCGTTGCGGGTCTCGGCGCCCTCGTGCACCTGGGTGACCTTGTCGTAGTCGCCGCCGCGCACCATGGCGCGGACGGCGTCGAGGTGACCCGGAGCCATCATCACCACGATCTCGTCGACCATCGGGTGGGCCTGGAAGGCGGCCAGGGTGTGCTCGAGGATCGTCTTGCCGGCGATCTTGATGAGCTGCTTGGGGATGTCGAGGCCGACCCGGGTGCCGACGCCTCCGGCCAGCAGTACGGCGACCCGCGGCGCGGCGGCACCGCTCACGAGCTCCTCCGCAGCTTGTCGGTGACCGTACGGCGCAGCGCGGTCAGCCGGCCCTCGACCGGCTCGGACCGGCTCAGCTCCTCGCGGACCCGGCGCACGGCCTTGCGCTTCTCGCGCCGGGCGAACGCGCCGGTGCGGGTGCGCGCGACGTCGAACGACTCGTCGTAGTAGGCGGTCAGCTCGGCCTGGAGCGCGTCGAGCCGGGCCCGGGTCTCGCCCTGCTCGGACGCGGGTACGCCGACCAGGGCACCGAGGGCGTCGTAGGCGCGGGTCGCCAGGTCGAGCACCCGGGCGGGGAGCTGGAGCTCGTCCCAGTCGGTCTTGGACCGGTGCAGGCTGGGGTCGACGAGCTCGCTCGCGTCGGCGAGCTGCTCGGGGGACGCCTGGCTGAAGAGCGCCATGCCGAGCGTCGCGTCGGCCTCGGTCAGCGCGGACCGCCAGTCGGCGAGGAGGTCGTCGTACCGGATGGTGGCGCGGGGCAGGTCGCGGGTGCGCGACTCGATGCCGAGCATCATCGTCAGCCAGCCGATGGTCCGGGTCGTGTTGTTGGTCTTGGTGCCGTAGGCGATCTCGCGCGAGCGCATCACCTCGGCCGGGTGGCGCAGCATGGTCGCGACGTGGATCTCGGCGTCGAGCTTCGCCGCGGCGGCGCGGTGGAGCTCGAAGAACCACGCCAGTCGTGGGTCCTTCACCACGATGCGTGGGTTCTGGGCGAACTGCTCCTCGAGCCAGGTCACGAGCCCGTCGAGCACCTGGGGCTTGTCGGCCGTCCGGCCGGTCAGGTCCCAGGCCTCGGGACGGCCGTCCTCGACGACGACGTCGACCGAGGAGAGCAGGTCGTTGTGGTAGTCGACCAGCCATCGCGGCTCGCCGAAGCCGCGGGGGTTGGAGCGGTTGGCGCTGACCTCGGGCTTGGGGATGTAGACGCCCAGCCGCCCGGTCAGACCGGTGAACAGGCTCGTGCCGCTGCGGCCGGATCCGGCCACGACCAGCATCTGCCTGGGCCCGGCGTGCGCCGAGGTCTCGTGCTGCATGGGGGAAACTGTGTCACAAGCACCCGGGCTCCATCGAAGCGCGACGAGCCTCGGGTGCGGGCACCCGAGATGCTCGTCCCGGAAGGAGGCGCCGTGGCCGACCCGGGCCTGCTGCTGCCTCCTGGTGCGGTGCTCCTCCACGTCGGCCCCTACAAGACCGGGACGACCGCCCTCCAGGCCTCGTTCGAGCAGCATCGCGACGAGCTGCGCGAGCACGGCGTGCTCTATCCCGGCACCCGGCGGCGCCACGCGCGACCGGTGTTCGCGCTGCTGGGTCACGCCCTCCCGGGCATGCCCGACGTGCCCGAGCAGGAGTGGGACGACCTCGCCGACGAGGTACGACGAGCACGGGACGCCCGCGTCGTGCTCAGCTCCGAGGACTTCGCGAGTCTGGCGCCCGACCAGGCCGCGCGGGCCGTCGCCGACCTCGGGGCCGACCGGGTCCACGTGCTGATGGTCGCGCGCAACCTCTCCGGCCTGCTGCCGTCGGCCTGGCAGGAGCGGGTGAAGTCGGTCAACGAGACCAAGGGCTACCACGAGTTCCTCGCGGAGGTGCTGGCCGAGCAGCCGGAAGGCGCGAGTGCCGCCGTCTTCTGGCGTCACCACTCGCTCGCCGCCCTGATCCGGCTCTGGACCGACGTCCTGCCGCCCCAGCGGATGACCGTCGTGGTGGCCGACGACTCCGACCGCGCGCAGCTGCGGCGGGTGTGCGAGCGGCTGCTCGGTCTGCCCGAGCACGTGCTGACGGAGGCGCCGGCCGGCAACCCGTCGCTCAGCTGGAACCGCGCCGAGCTCTACCGCGCGCTCAACCGGACGGCCGCCGACCGCCACTGGGACGCGCAGCGGTACCGACGCCTGGTCTATCGGGGTCTTCTCGCAGGACTCGTCGCGACCGAGCCGGCACCGGACGAGTCGCCCATCCCGTCGCTGCCGGCCTGGGCCGTGCGCCGGGTGGCCGAGCTGGGCGAGCAGCGGGTGAGCGAGCTCGCCGACTCCGGGGTCCGCGTGGTGGGAGAGGTGTCCCGGTTGCTGGCACCCGCGACGGACGACGTCTCCGGCGAGGACCACCCGCCGACCTCGGTCCCGATCGAGGCCGCGGTCCATGGTCTCGAGGCCCTGGTCGAGGCCCTCCGGCGGGAGCGGAGCCATCGGGACGCACGACCTCGTCGGCTACGCTGACGAGGTGCCGGTCAGATCCCCTGACGACGCCGACCTGCTGTTGCCGTCGGGAGCGATCCTGGTCCACGTCGGACCCTTCAAGACCGGCTCGTCCTCGCTCCAGATGGCCCTCCACACGCGGCGGGACGAGGTCCTCGGGCTCGGCGTCCACTACCCGGGCCCGGCCTATCGGCATCTGCGGCCGATCGCAGCGGTCATGGGTCGCGGCCCCCGTGGGGTCCCCTCGGTTCCCGCCGAGGAGTGGGACGAGCTCGTCGCCGACATCCGTCGTGTCGACGCCCCGCGGACGGTGGTCAGCAGCGAGGGCCTCAGCACGGCGGGCACGAAGACCGTGGCCCGGGTCGTGCACGACCTCGGCGCCGACCGGGTGCACGTCGTACGTGTGGAGCGACGGCTGGACCGCCTGCTGCCCTCGGCCTGGCAGGAGCGCGTGAAGTCGTCCAACGAGACCAGGAGCTACGACCGGTTCCTCGACGACGTGCTGTCCGCCGACCCGACCGGGTCGCAGGACAAGACCGCGTCCTTCTGGGCGGCCCACAGCCTGGAGCGCTTCCTGGGACGCTGGCAGCCGGTGCTCCCGGACGACCACATCCACGTGGTGGTGGCCGACGAGGGGAACCCGCGGGCGACCTCGGGCGTCTTCGAGCGCCTGCTGGGTCTGCCGGAGGGCATGCTCGACCCCATGCAGCGTCCCAACAGCTCGATGACGTGGGAGCGCGTGGAGCTCTGCCGTCGCCTCAACGAGGTGTTCGACGAGCGCGGCTGGCCCGACCGCCTGCGTCGGCGCCTGCTCCAGGGTGCGATCGTGAACGGGCTGCGCGAGGCGCCCCCGAGCCCCTTCGACGTCCGGATCCCGCCCGTGTCGGGCGACCACCTGCGTCGTACGGCGGAGCTGAGCTCCGGCCGTATCGAGCTGCTGCGCACCGGTGGGTTCGACGTCATCGGCGACCCGGAGGCCACCCGCGTCCCGGCCGACGGGGGCCCGGGCTCCGACGCGGAGGCGGCGCCCGAGGTGCCGTCATCGATCGCCATCGAGGCCGTCGTCGGAGCCGTCGAGGAGCTCCTCGCCGACGGCCGACGCACGTCCGGCAAGCGCTCGAAGCGGGCGCAGGCGTGACGGCCGTGGCAACCCTCCCCGAGGGGGCGGTGCTCCTGCACATCGGGCCGTACAAGACCGGGTCGACCGCCATCCAGCAGGCCCTCTTCGACCAGCGCGACCTCCTGGCCGAGTACGGCGTGCACTACCCCGGCCGGTGGCGGCGACTCTTCCGCGAGGGCCACGCCCTCATGCAGTGGGCGCCGCGCGGCCGGCCGGTCCCCCCGGTGTCGGTGTGGGACGAGTTCGCGGCCGGCATCCGAGCGCGGTCCGACGTGCGCGTCTGCCTGAGCACCGAGGACTTCGGCCGCATCCGCAGCGCCGAGCGCAGCCGCAAGGTCGTCGCCGACCTCGGTGCCGACCGCCTCCACGTCATCGCCGTGGCCCGCGCCTACCACCGCCTGATGCCCTCGCACTGGCAGGAGCGCGTGAAGAGCCACGAGCGCCGTTCGTACGACGAATGGCTGCACGAGCTGCTCGAGGGCGACGACTCGCACGAGGTCCACCGGAGCTTCTGGACCTCGCACGACGTGGCCTACATGGCGTCGCGGTGGCTCGACGTGCTCCCGCCCGACCGCTTCACCCTGGTCGTCACCGACGACTCCGACCGCGAGCTGCTGCCGCGCACCTTCGAGCAGCTGCTGGGCCTGCCCGCGGGCCTGCTGACCCCGTCGGAGTCGACCAACGCCTCGCTGAGCATGAACGCCGTCGAGGTGCTGCGCCGCGTCAACGGTGAGTTCGCCGAGCGCGGGTGGCCCGACCGCGAGTACGTCCGACTCATCCAGGAGGGCATGGTCAGGGAGCTGCAGACCGCGGGCCGGAGCGCCGGCGACGTGGCCGTCCCCGGGCTGCCCGGGTGGGCCGG
>JBAUWD010000024.1:0-14740 GCA_049583575.1 Nocardioides sp. | reverse complement strand
GGTCGTCGCCGCGCTGGCGCTCCACCGGCCGGCCGGGGACCTTTCCGCGGCCGGCCACCGACCCACCGCCGCGCCGGAACCGGTGTCGGCTGACGCGAGGAGATGAGCGCCGTGGAGTACCGACGCGTGGGCGACTCGGGGCTGACCGTGTCCGGGATGGTCCTGGGGATGATGAGCTTCGGCGACACGAGTCAGCGGGCCTGGCACCTCGACCTCGAGGGCGCGCGCCCGCTCGTGCGTACGGCGGCGGAGGCCGGCGTCATCGCGTTCGACACCGCGGACGTGTACGACCGTGGGGCGAGCGAGGTGGTGACCGGTCAGGTGTTGCGCGAGGTCTTCTCGCGACGTGAGGACTACGTCCTGGCCACGAAGGTCTACTACCCGATGTCGGACCGGCCGGGGGACCGCGGGCTCTCCCGCTCGCACATCCTGTCCTCGATCGATGCCTCGCTGCGCCGGTTGGAGACCGACTACGTCGACCTCTACCTCGTGCACCGCTGGGACCACGACACCCCGATCGAGGAGACGATGGAGACGCTCGACTCGGTGGTGCGCGCCGGAAAGGTGCGCTACCTCGGCGCCTCCAGCATGTTCGCCTGGCAGTTCGCCAAGGCCCAGCAGGTCGCCGCCTCCCACGGCTGGCACCGGTTCGTCGCCATGCAGAACCACTACCACCTCGCCTACCGCGAGGAGGAGCGCGAGATGCTGCCGCTCTGCGTCGACCAGGGGGTCGGCGTGCTTCCGTACAGCCCGCTCGCCCGCGGTCTCCTGACTGGCACCCGGCACCGAGGAAGGGGTGGGGAGACCACGCGCTCGGGGAACGACCCGGCCGCCGGCTCCCTCTACTCCGAGGCCGACTTCGACATCGTCGATGCTCTGGTGGAGGTGGCGCGCGACCTCGGGCGCCCACCCGCGCAGGTGGCCCTGGCCTGGCTGAGGAGCAGACCGGGCGTGACCGCGCCGGTGGTGGGCGTCACGAAGGCGCACCACCTCGCCGACGCGCTGGCGTCCTTCGACCTCGAGCTCGGTCGCGACGAGGTGGCGCGGCTGGAGGCGCCGTACTTCCCTCATCCGGTGATGGGCCCGGAGTGAGCCGGCCGGAGTGAGGCGGCCGGAGTGAGCCGACGCGGGTGAGCCGGCCGGGTGAGCCGCCGCGTCAGCCCGAGAGGTGCTCGCCGAAGGCGATCGGCTCGCGGGTGAAGAGGTAGGTGGCCCAGTTCAGCTTGGCGACCGAGCCGTCCGCCGCCCGGGTGACCCGCAGCAGCTCCCCGCGTTCGCGACCCGAGACGGTGCGGTAGACGTCGTCGGAGACCCGCTCGAAGACCGACGGCGGGAGCTCGGCGGCAGCTGGCTGGTCGATCCGGGCCTCGAGGTGGCCCTGGGCCACGCTGAAGGCGAAGGGATGGCCCTCGGAGAACCATCGGCCGAGCAGGGGGAGGTACTCGTCGGGCACCTCGGTGCCGGGAGCCCAGGGCTCGTCCTCCACCGCGTCGTGCGCGAGCACGTGGTCGCCGAGCTCGATCGCGAACAGGTCGGGTGCGGGGGAGACGGTCGCGTTCATCAAGGTGATGGCCCCGAGGCCGGACCCGCGGTCGGTGAAGACGCCGGTGATGTGACCGGGCATGCCGCCGGTGTGGCCGACCCAGGTGCGGCCGGCCGGGGAGCGCATCAGGAAGAACCCGAGACCCATCGCGCCGCTCCACCGGTCGGGGTCGAGCAGGATCTGCGGCTGGCACATCTCCTCCATCGTGTCGGCCGACAGCAGCGCGTCGGGCTCCGCGACGAAGGCCGACCAGCGGGCGAGGTCGGACGCCGTGCTGGCGAGGGCGCCGCACGGGGCCATCGCCCGCAGGTCCAGCACCGGCTCGGGCCGGGGCACGTCGTCGTACGGCGAGACGTAGTAGCCGGTCACCCGTGGACCGCCGTCGAAGCCCACCGACGTACGCCGCATCTCGAGCGGTCCGAGCAGCCGCGTGCGCAGCGACTCCTCCCAGGGTCGGGCGTCGAGGGCCTCGACGAGCTGGCCGAGCATGGCGAACACGACGTTGGAGTAGTGCCAGCGCTCGTGGGGCCGCAGGACCCGCTCCACGTCGTCGAAGTCGCGCAGCAGCTGCTCGGCGTCCGGCTGCTCGAGGGTGTCCCAGACGTCGCCGAGCGGCTCTCGCGCCATCCCGGAGACGTGGGCCAGGCAGCTGCGGACGGTGATCGGGTGGGAGACGCCCTTGACGTGGTCGCCGAGGAGGTCGTCGAGGGACAGCCGACCCTCGTCGCGCAGCTGCATCACCATCACCGCGGTGAAGGTCTTGGTGTTGGACGCGACCAGGAACTGGTCGTCGGGCCCGGGGGCGCGGTCGCCACCCACGTCGGCCAGGCCGATCCCGTCACCCCAGAGCAGCTCGCCACCCCGGCACACCGCGGCGTACAGGCCGGGCACCCGCCCGCTGCGCTGCTTGGCCAGGGACATGCGGCGCAAGGATCTGGTGGTGGTCTCGAGCAAGGGATCCATGGCCTCGAACCTAGTACGTCACAGCCGGCGCTCGAACTCCTCCCGGTGCGCCGCCCAGCGGTCGGCGAGCTGCTCCAGCTCGGCGTCGACGAAGCGCAGGAACTCGGCGGTGAGCATCAGCCGGCGGTACGCCGGGGCGCCGGTGCCGAGGTCGTCCACGGCGGCCTGGAGCGCGCGCAGGATCGGGGCGTAGGCCTGGTCGCGCCGCATCATCGCGCCGTGCCAGGCGTCGTCGTCGACGACGTACACGTCGCGGCGGGAGCCGCGCTCCCGCTCCCGCCGCAGCATCTGGAGGTGGGCGAGGTACTTGACCGCACCGGAGATCGCGGCGGGGCTCACGCCGAGCACCTCGGTGAGCTCGGCCGAGGTCATCCGGCCGTCGTCGTCGACCAGCAGCGCCGAGAAGACGCGCGAGGGCAGGGACGGGAGGCCCGCATCGGCCAGCGCGGCACCCAGCTGCTCCACGGAGCGGTCGGTCATGCTCCCATCTTACGAACTTTCACAGAATATTGAAAGAAGTGTAGGGTTGGGGCCATGAGTGGCGGCGAACCGGTCGTGGACGTGCACGGCCTGGTGAAGTGCTTCGGGGCGACGCGGGCCCTCGACGGGCTGGATCTCGCGGTCGCCGCGGGTGAGGTGCACGGTTTCCTCGGTCCCAACGGCGCGGGCAAGTCGACGACGCTGCGGATCCTGCTCGGGCTGGTCCGCAAGGACGCTGGTGAGGTGCGGCTGTTCGGCGGCAACCCCTGGACCGAGGCGGCCGACCTCCACCGTCGACTCGCCTACGTTCCCGGCGACGTGAGCCTGTGGCCCAACCTGTCCGGCGGCGAGGTGATCGACATGCTCCTGCGGATGCGGGGCGCGCCGGTCGACCACCCGCGCCGTGGCGAGATGCTCGAGCGCTTCGAGCTCGACCCCACGAAGAAGGGCCGCGCCTACTCCAAGGGGAACCGGCAGAAGGTCGCACTGGTGGCGGCGTTCGCCGCTCCGACGGACCTCCTGATCCTCGACGAGCCGACCTCGGGTCTGGATCCGTTGATGGAGGAGGTCTTCGCCGGCTGCATCGACGAGAGCCGTCGGGCCGGCACGACGGTGCTCCTGTCCAGCCACATCCTCCGAGAGGTCGAGCGTCTGGCCGACCGGGTGACCATCATCCGCGACGGGAGGATGGTCGAGACCGGCAGCCTCGAGGCGATGCGTCACCTGCACCGGTCGCGGGTGCGTGCCGAGCTCGTGGGACCCGTGCCCGACCTGTCGGGCGTGTCCGGCGTGCACGACCTCGGCGTCGACGGCTCCGTCGTCACGTGCACGGTCGAGCCCGAGGCGCTGCCGACCGTGCTCGCGGCCCTGACCGCGGTCGGCGTACGGGCGCTGACGAGCACGCCGCCGACGCTCGAGGAGCTCTTCCTCGATGCCTACCGTCGCCCGGAGGAGGAGGCCGCGCGATGACCGGCCTGACCGGGCTGACGCGCTTCTCGCTGCGGCGGAGCCGGCTGCTCGTGCTCGTGTGGACCGCCGTCCTCGTCCTGGTCGCCTTCGCGTCGGCGGCGGCCAGCAAGACCCTGTACGCGTCCGGCGCCGACGTCGTCGCCGCCGCGCGAGCCCTCAACTCGAGTCCGGCGCTGGTGGCGCTCTACGGCCCGATCCTCGACGAGCACAGCCTGGGCGAGCTGTCGATGACCAAGATGACGGTCACCTACGCGACGTTCCTGATGGCCTTCGCGGTCACCCTGGTACGCCGCCACACCCGCGTCGAGGAGGAGTCCGGACGCGCGGAGCTCCTGGGCGGGCTCGCGGTGGCCCAGTCCACGCCGCTGGTCAGCGCGGTGCTGCTCGCCGTCCTCGGCTCCGGACTCATCTCGCTCCTGGCGGCCCTGGCCGACATCGCCGGTGGCCTCCCCGTGGCGGGATCGCTGTGGTTCGGCGCCTCGTGGCTGGGACTGGGCCTGGTGGGCACCGGCATCGGTGCCGTCGCCGCCCAGCTCTCGGCCAGTGCGCGCACCTCCGGCACCATCTCGGCGGGGACGATCGCCGTCCTTTTCGTCCTCCGCGCGGTGGGTGACACCACCTCGGCCTCCTGGCTGAGCTGGCTCTCGCCGCTGGGCTGGTCGACCCAGCTGCGGGCGTGGTCGCATCCGCGCGGGTGGGTGCTGCTGCTCGACCTCGGACTGGCCGTCGTCCTGGTCGCCGTCGCCGTCCTCCTACGCCGGCGGCGCGACCTCGGGTCCGGCCTCCTCCCCGAGCGCCCCGGGCCGGCGACCGGCTCTCCGCGGCTGGCGGACGCGCTCGCCCTCAACGTCCGCGTCCACGCCACCAGCCTGGCCGTGTGGACCGTCGCCTGCGCCGTCATGGGCGCCTTGCTCGCGGCGATCGTGCCCAACATCGGCTCCTTGATCGACTCCGCCGGTGCGCGGGCCATGTTCGAGCGTCTGGGCGGCGTCGGGGCACTGCAGCAGACCCTGGTGGCGGCGTTGGTCTCCGTCGGGGCCGTCGTCATCTCGTGCTTCGCCGTCGGCGTCATCGCGCACGGTGGAGGCGAGGAGCACGACGGTCGCACCGAGGAGGTGCTCGCCACCGCGACCGAGCGGTCCGCGGCCTTCCTCGCGGTCGGCGTCGTGGCCATCGCCGGGATCGGCTGGCTGTTGCTGGTCACCGGTCTCTCGATGGCGGTCGGCGCCTCGGGCTCGCAGGTGAGCTTCGGAGGCACGCTCGCGGCCGCCCTCGTCCAGCTCCCGGCGGTCGGCGTGGTCGCCGGTCTGGCGCTCTGCGCCCTGGCCGAGGGGAGCCGGTACGCCGCGCTCGGCTGGGCCTTCGTCGTGGGGTTCTTCCTGGTCGGTCCGGTGGCGGAGATGCTGAACCTGCCGGGCTGGGTGGCCGGGCTGTCGCCGTACTCCCACGTCTCGAAGGTGCCGGCCGAGTCCTTCAGCTGGACGCCGGAGCTGGTGCTGACCGCGATCGCCGTCGCGCTGGTCGCCGCCGCCTGGTGGCGGTACCGGGAGCGCGACATCGGCTGACCGCCGAGGCGCCGTCGGCCGCTCGGACGGTTCCCCTAGGTTGTCGTCATGCCCGATGTCATCGAGATCGCCGGGCTGGTCAAGACCTTCGGCTCGACCCTGGCCCTCGACCGGCTGGACCTCACCGTCGGCCGGGGCGAGGTGCACGGGTTCCTCGGCCCGAACGGCGCCGGCAAGTCGACGACCATCCGCGTCCTGCTCGGGCTGCTGCGCAAGGACGCCGGCGAGGTCAGGCTGCTCGGGGGCGATCCGTGGTCCGATGCGGCCGAGCTGCACCGCCGCCTCGCCTACGTTCCGGGCGAGGTCAACCTCTGGCCGCAGCTGACGGGCGGGCAGGTGATCGACCTCCTGGGGCGGCTGCGCGGCGGCCTCGACGAGGCGCGCCGGCGCGAGCTGATCCGGCGCTTCGAGCTCGATCCCACCAAGAAGGGCCGCGGCTACTCCAAGGGCAACCGGCAGAAGGTCGCCCTGGTGGCCGCGCTCGCCTCCGATGTGGAGCTGCTGCTGCTGGACGAGCCGACGTCCGGCCTCGACCCCATCATGGAGACCGTCTTCCAGGAGTACGTCGAGCGGTTCCGCGCAGGCGGTGGGACGGTCCTGCTCTCCAGCCACATCCTGGCCGAGGTCGAGCGACTCTGCGACCGCGTGAGCATCATCCGGTCGGGTCGCTGCGTCGAGACCGGGACGCTCGCGGAGCTGCGCCACCTCACGCGCACGTCGGTGGTCGCGGAGCTGGCCCGGCCGGTGACCGGGCTGGCCGAGCTGCCGGGCGTGCACGGTCTCGAGGTCCAGGGGACGCGCGCGACGTTCGAGGTCGACACCGCCCGCCTGGACGCGGCGGTGGGCGTGCTGCACGGGGCCGGCATCCGCTCGCTGACCGCGACGCCGCCCACGCTCGAGGAGCTGTTCCTGCGTCACTACGGCGACGAGCTCCGTGCCGTCGGCGCGGAGTCGGACCTCTGATGACCGGCGCCGACGAGTTCCTGCGGGCCTACGTGAGCCGCGACCGCTGGCTCTACCTGTGGTGGGGCCTCGCGGCCACGGCGCTCTACTACAGCCAGGCGGTCAGCGTGAAGGGCCTGTACGCGACGCAGGCCGAGCTGGCCAGGGCGGCCGTCGACATGGAGAACAACACCGCCTTCGTCGCGATGCTCGGCCCCGCCCGGGCCCTCGACACGGTCGGGGGTCAGGTGATGTGGCAGTCGGCGGCCTTCGGAGCGATCCTGGCCGGCCTGATGAGCATGTTCCTGGTCGGGCGCCACACGCGGGCCGAGGAGGAGAGCGGCCGGGACGAGCTGCTGCGTGCCTCCGCCGTCTCGCGTCACGCGTCGCTGACGGCGGCCCTGACCAACGCACTGTTCGCCAACGTCCTGCTCGGCCTGCTGGTGTCCCTGAGCCTGATCTCCTTCCCGCTCGACGCGGGTGACTCGTGGGGCGTGGGCATCGGTCTCACCTGCACCGGGTGGGTGTTCACGGGCACCGCGCTCCTGGCGGCCCAGCTCACCTCCTCCACGCGGAGCATGTACGGCGTCGCCGGCACCGTGATCGCCGCGGCGTACTCTCT
Source organism: Nocardioides sp. (assembly GCA_049583575.1). Taxonomy (GTDB): domain Bacteria; phylum Actinomycetota; class Actinomycetes; order Propionibacteriales; family Nocardioidaceae; genus Nocardioides. The sequence goes on along the minus strand of JBAUWD010000024.1, from coordinate 7,656 downwards.
CCGCGCGGTCGGTGACGTCGGCACGCCGGCCCTGTCGTGGCTGTCGCCGATCGGGTGGTACCAGGCGATGGATCCCTTCTCGGGCCTGCGCTGGTGGCCGATCCTGCTGCTCCTGGCCACCGCCGCGGTCGCGACCGCTGCGGCGTACGCACTCTTCGCGCGCCGGGACTTCGGCGGTGGGGTCCGGGTGGCGCGTCCGGGGCCCGACCGAGCGAGCCGGGGCCTGAGCGGGCCGCTCGGCTTCGCGTGGCGGCTGCAGCGCGGCTCGATCCTCGGCTGGTGCGTCGGGATGCTGTTCCTGGGTCTCGCCTACGGGTCGATCGGAGACGATGTGGGGACCCTGATCGGCGACTCGCAGGCCTCCCAGGACGTGTTCGCCCAGGGCGGTGCCGGGCTCGTAGACGGCTTCTACGCGGTGGCGATCGCGACGCTGGCGCTGGTCGCCACCGGGTTCACGGTCTCGTCGGCGCTGACCCCCCACACGGAGGAGGACCAGGGGCGCGTCGAGGCACTGCTGGCGACCGGACTCTCCCGGCGGGGCTGGTTGCTGGCCCAGGTCGCGACCACGGTGGCGGGCTCGGTGCTGGTGCTGGTCTGCTCGGGGGGTGGGCTCGCCCTCGGGTTCGCCCTGGTCACGGGCGACACCGGTCGCTTCGCGCCGTTCCTCTTCGGCACGCTGGGATACGTCGCTCCCGCCCTGGTGGTCGCCGGGCTCGCCCGGCTGCTGTACGGCGTGGCGCCACGCTGGTCGTTCCTGGCCTGGCTGGGCCTGGTCGTGGGAGTGGTCGTCGTCTTCTTCGGGCCACTGCTGAGGCTGCCCGCGTGGGTGCAGGGCGTGTCGCCGTACCACCACCTGGCGCTGGTGCCGGCCGAGCCGTTCCGGTGGGCGCCGTTCGCCGTGCTCCTGGTGCTCGCGGGCCTCCTCAGCGCGGCCGGCCAGCTCGCCTTCGCGCGCCGCGACCTGGAGTGACGAGTTGCGCTTCGTGCGAGCCCTGCTCTGTCAGGATGATCACCATGTGGGAGCCAGACCCCGCGTGGCATCCCGTGTCCGGCGGCACGGGCACCTCCACCGTCGGCGTCTGGCGCACCCAGCGGGCGGGCGACCCCCTGGTGATCAAGCGGCTGGCCGCTCCGGATGCCGCGGACCCCGCGGAGCTCAGCGACCCGCGGCACTTCGCCTACTGGCGCCGTGAGGCCGACGTCGCCGTCAGCCGCGTGGTCGAGTCCTCGCCGGGCCTGCGCTCCACCGTCCTCGACGTCGCGGAGGATGACGACGGCATCACGCTGACCCGTGAGTGGGTGGAGGACGCCGCTCTGAACGGCCTGTACGTCGCCCACGCGCTGGGCCGCTTCGCCGGCGCCGACATCGGCCGCGGATCCTGGCTGGCGGTGGACCAGCTGCGCGACCGCCTCCGTCGTGTCGAGCGCCGGGGCGGCTGGCCGACCCTCGCCCGGACCACGGTCGCCGACGTCGCGCACCGGCTGTGGTCGAGGCGCGAGTCGCTGCTGCGCGAGCTCGACGCCCTGCCCCAGGTGCCGCAGCACGGCGACCCGGCCGTGCAGAACCTCCCCGGTCGCGAAGGCGACGAGGTCATCGCGATCGACTGGGCGGCGCTCGGACGCGGACCGGTCGGCTCCGACCTCGGGTTGTACCTGCAGGGTGCCCGAGAGGATGCGGAGCCGCTCCTCGACGCCTACCTGATGGGGTTGCCCGACGGCCTCGCGACCCGGTCGGAGGTCACCTTGGGCATGCGGGTGAGCGCGGCGTACACCGCTCTGTCACGGGCCGAGTGGGCACTGGCCCGCGTCGCCGGGGGCGAGGGCGCTCTGGCCGGGAAGTACCGCCACCCGGCCGTCGCGCCGTACCTCCGCTCGCTGCAGCGTCAGTTCGACCAGATCGAGGCGCTGCTCTAGCTGGCGCCGAGTCGTCACATGACGACTCGGCGAGTTTGCGACGTCCGTTTGCGCCGACTCGACGTGCGAGGGACTACTCGACGTTCTGGCCGTTGAAGGTGTTGCAGGCGTCGAGCGTGCCGTTCTGGTAGCCGATCGTGAACCACCGGACGCGCGCGGCCGACGAGCCGTGCGTCCACTGCTCGGGATTCACCTGTCCGCTCGTCTCCTTCTGGATGGTGTCGTCGCCGACGGACTTGGCCGCCGCGATGGCCTCCTGGATGTCCTGGCCGGTGAGATCCTGGATCAGCACGTTGCCCTGGGAGTCCTGGGTGGTGGTGGCGTTCTTGGCCCACATGCCGGCGTAGCAGTCCGCCTGCAGCTCGAGGCGCACGGAGTCGCTGTTGGGGCCCTGCTGGGTCTTGACCTTGCTCATGGTGCCGAGGAGGTCCTGCACGTGGTGGCCGTACTCGTGGGCGACGACGTAGGGCTCGACGAACGCTCCGGACGGGCCGTTCAGCTGCCCCTGGAGGATCTGCTTGAAGAAGGTCGGGTCGAAGTAGATGGTCTGGTCGCCCGGGCAGTAGAAGGGGCCCATGTCGGACGAGGCCTGGCCGCAGGCGGTCGAGGTGCCGCCGCTGAACGTGTCGATGGCTGCTTCGGGCTGGAACCTCGTCTTGGGCGACTGCTGGGCGAGAGCCTTGCGCCAGTAGTCGTTGAGCGAGTTCTCGACGGCGACCACCCCGCACGTCGTCGGGTGGTCGTTGGCGTCCTGGCCCGACCTGCAGTCGGCGTATGCCGCGTTGTCGCCGGTGAAGCGGGACGTGGTGTAGCCCGATGCCGCGCCACCGGTGACGGCTCCGGTCAGGTCGATGCCGCCGCAGGCCTTGAGCAGCAGGATCACGACCACGATCACCAGGAAGCCGACGCCCCCGCCGGCCTTCGTGCCACCCGGCAGGGGGATGCGGGCGCCGCCGCCGCCCATGCCGCCGCCGCCGCCACTGCCGCCGTCGCGCATCCGGCTGGTGTCCAGCCTGGCCTTCGGGTTGAACCGCATGCGTCGACTCCTCGCGTCAGGCCGCGGACCGGCCGCCCTAGACTAGCCAGCCTCATGATCAGTGCCCAACGACTCGAGGTCCGAGCCGGGGCGCGGTTGCTGATGCACGACGTCTCCTTCCGGGTGGGTCCCGGAGACAAGGTGGGCCTGGTCGGCCGCAACGGTGCCGGCAAGACCACGCTCACCCGGATCCTCGCGGGCGAGGGCCTGCCCGCTTCCGGTGAGGTCAGCTCGACCGGCTCGGTGGGCTACCTCCCGCAGGACCCCCGGACCGGTGACCTCGAGGTCCCCGTGCGCGAGCGCATCCTCTCCGCGCGCGGCCTCGACGCGGTCGTGCGCCGCCTCCGGGCCGCCGAGACCGAGATGGGCGACGACGACCCCGACGTACGGGAGAGGGCGATGCGTCGCTACGAGCGCGCCGACGCGGAGCTCCACGCCGCCGGCGGGTACGCCGCCGAGGCCGAGGCCGCACAGATCGCGGCGTCCCTCGGCATCGAGGAGCGCCTGATGACGCAGTCGCTGCGCACCCTGTCCGGTGGACAGCGGCGGCGCGTGGAGCTGGCGCGCATCCTCTTCTCCGGGGCCGAGACGCTCCTGCTCGACGAGCCGACCAACCACCTCGACGCCGACTCCGTCGTCTGGCTGCGCGAGTTCCTCAAGGCGCACCGAGGCGGCCTCGTGGTGATCAGCCACGACACGGCACTCCTCGAGCAGACGGTCACCAAGGTGTTCCACCTCGACGCCACCCGCCAGGAGATCGACGTCTACAACATGGGCTGGACGGCGTACCTGGCGCAGCGCGAGGCCGACGAGCGACGCCGCAAGCGCGAGCGGGTGAACGCCGAGCGCAAGGCCGACCAGCTCATGGAGCAGGCGAGCAAGATGCGCGCCAAGGCCACCAAGGCGCAGGCGGCGCAGACCATGATGCGGCGCGCCGAGCGGATGATGAGCGGCATCGAGGCCGAGCGCCGCAGCGACAAGGTGGCTCGGATCAAGTTCCCCGAGCCGGCTCCCTGCGGCCGGACGCCGCTGACCGCCTCCGAGCTGTCGAAGTCCTACGGCTCGCTGGAGGTCTTCACAGACGTCGACCTCGCGATCGACAAGGGCTCGCGGGTCGTCGTCCTCGGCCTCAACGGTGCGGGCAAGACCACGCTGCTCCGGATCCTGGCCGCCGTCGACCGGCCCGACACCGGCGAGGTGGTGCCGGGGCACGGGCTCAAGCTCGGCTACTACGCCCAGGAGCACGAGACGCTCGACACGTCTCGCACGGTGCTGGAGAACATGCGCTCCGCAGCGCCGGGCCTCACCGACACCGAGACGCGGTCGGTGCTCGGGTCCTTCCTCTTCTCCGGCGACGACGTGCAGAAGCCCGCCCGGGTGCTGTCGGGCGGCGAGAAGACCCGGCTGGCGCTGGCGATCCTGGTCGTCTCGAGCGCCAACGTCCTGCTCCTCGACGAGCCGACCAACAACCTCGACCCGGCCTCCCGCGAGGAGGTGCTGGCGGCCATCCGCGTCTACCGGGGCGCGATCGTCCTGGTCACGCACGACGAGGGCGCGGTCCGTGCCCTCCACCCCGACCGGGTGCTGATCCTCCCCGACGGCGTCGAGGACCTCTGGAACGACTCCTACGCCGACCTGGTGTCCCTGGCGTGAGCTGCCCGCTCCCCGTGTAACGCGGGGTTGTCACCGCGGAACAACCCGCACAGCACCGCACCACCGACCACACCACCGCGGCAGTACCACGTGCGCGGTCGGCGGACGCTCCTACACTGCGGCCATGACCCCCGAGGAGCTCTCCGCCGCCGGGCTGCGCTACGCCGTCGACGGCGCGGTGGCGACCGTGACGCTCGACCGTCCCGAGGTCCGCAACGCGCAGACGCCGCGCATGTGGCGGGCCCTGGCGACCCTGGGCGCAGAGATCCCCGACGACGTGCGGGTGGTCGTGCTGCGGGGTGCCGGCCCGAGCTTCTCGGCCGGGCTCGACCGGGCGATGCTCGCCCCAGGTGGTGCCGGCGACGGGGTCGAGTCGGTGGCCGGGCTGCTGGCCCTGGACGACGAGGAGATCTCCGCGACCATCGACGACTTCCAACGAGGGTTCACCTGGCTGCGCGACCCGCGCTTCATCTCCATCGCGGTGGTGCACGGGCATGCGATCGGCGCCGGCTTCCAGCTGGCGCTCTCGTGCGACCTGCGGGTCGTGGCCGACGACGCGGGCTTCTGCATGAAGGAGTCCGCGCTGGGTCTGGTCCCCGACCTCACGGGAACAAAGCCGCTCGTCGCGAGCGTTGGCTACGCCAGGGCGCTGGAGATCTGCGCCACCGCACGAGTCGTCGGTGCCACCGAGGCACTGGAGATCGGGCTCGCCACGGTGGTGTGCCCGGTGCCGCAGCTCGACGCGGCGCTGGCCGACCTCATCGGAGCCCTGACCGCGCCCCTGCCGGGAGCGGTCCGAGAGACCAAGGCGCTGCTGCTCGCAGCGTCCGAGCGGACGCTGGACGACCAGCGCCGCCACGAACGTGAGGCCCAGATCCGGCGGTTCCGCGAGCTGGCTTCGCTGATGTCCACCGGCTAGGCGGCGGAGAGGAGGCGGGATGTCGAGTCTGCACGCTCAGGCATGGCGCACGCTGCACCGCGACGGCTCGGTCGTGGAGAACAAGATCGAGCGAGCCACCTTGCGCCGGGTCCTCCGGTTCGCCCGTCCGCATCGCCGGCTGATCGTCTGGTTCCTGGTGCTCACCGTGCTCGACGCCGGGCTCGTCGTCGTACCCCCGCTGCTCGTCCAGCGGCTGGTCGACAACGGCATCGCCGGTCACGACGCCGCGCTGGTCGTCTGGCTGGCCGTGGGCATGGGGGTCGCCGCGATCGCCGACGCGGCTCTCGGGTTCGGCAGCGGCTGGCTGTCGAGCCTGATCGGCGAGGGGCTGATCTACGACCTGCGTACCAAGGTGTTCGCTCACGTGCAGCGCCAGTCGCTGGCGTTCTTCACACGGACCCAGACCGGCGCCCTCGTCAGCCGTCTCAACAACGACGTGATCGGCGCCCAGAGCGCCTTCACCTCGACCCTCTCCGGCACCGTGTCCAACATCATCTCCGTGGCCGTCGTCGGGGTCACCATGGTGGCCCTGAGCTGGCAGGTGACGGTCCTTCCCCTGCTGCTGTTCCCCTTCCTGCTGCTGGCCTCGCGCTGGGTGAGCTCCCGGATGGCGGTGCTCACCCGCGACCGGATGAACGGCAACGCCGACATGGGGAACGCGATGACCGAGCGGTTCAACGTCGGGGGCGCGATGCTGCTCAAGCTCTTCGGACGTCGCGATGCCGAGGACGTGATGTTCGCGGCCAAGGCCGCCACCGTGCGTGACCTCGGCGTCCGGATCGCCGTGCTGAGCCGGGTGTTCTTCGCGGCGATGACTCTGGTGCCGTCGCTGGCGACCGCGATCGTGTACGGCGTGGGCGGCTACCTCGCCGTCCACGGCCATCTGTCCGTCGGCACCGTGATCGCGCTGGGCACGCTGCTGCTGCGCCTCCTCGGTCCCCTGCAGGGTCTCTCCAACGTCCGCGTCGACGTGATGACCGCGCTGGTCAGCTTCGACCGGGTCTTCGAGGTGCTCGACCTGCCCTCCCTGATCGAGGAGAGCCCCGACGCCTTCGCCCTGCCCGGCACCGCCGGGTCGCTGGCCTTCGAGCACGTCTCGTTCGGCTACCCACGGGCCGAGGACATCTCCCTGGCCTCCCTCGAGAACGTCGCGCGCACCGAGTCCCGCGACTCGGGTGAGGTGCTGCACGACGTCACCTTCTCGGCCGAGCCCGGGCAGATGGTGGCGCTGGTCGGGCCCTCGGGCGCCGGCAAGACCACCGTCACGCACCTGGTCGCGCGGCTGTACGACGCCGTCTCTGGCGTCGTGCGCGTCGGCGGCCACGACGTCCGCGACGTGACGCTCCAGTCGCTCGAGGACGTCGTCGGCTACGTGACCCAGGACGCCTTCATGTTCCACGACACGATCCGGGCCAACCTCCTCTACGCGCGGCCGGCGGCGACCGAGGACGAGATCTGGGCGTCGCTCGAGGCAGCTCAGATCGCCCGACTCGTCGGTTCGCTGCCGGACGGCCTCGACACCGTGGTCGGCGACCGTGGCTACCGGCTGTCCGGCGGTGAGCGCCAGCGGCTCGCGATCGCGCGCCTCCTGCTCAAGGCGCCGCCCATCGTCGTGCTGGACGAGGCGACCGCTCACCTCGACAGCGAGTCCGAGGTCGCGGTGCAGCGGGCGCTCGACGCCGCCCTGGCCGGCCGTACGTCGCTGGTGATCGCCCACCGGCTGTCCACGGTCCGTGACGCCGACCTCATCCTGGTGCTGGACGCCGGCCGCATCGTCCAGCGCGGGACCCACGCGCAGCTGCTCGCCCAGGGCGGGCTCTACGCCGACCTCTACCGCACCCAGTTCCTCCCCGACGTGCGGCCGCTGTCCGCCGCTGCCGGCGACGACTGACGGGGTCTAGCGTCGGGGCATGGACCTCGGACTCACCGACCGCGTCTTCCTCGTCACCGGCGGTGCCCGCGGGCTGGGCCGGGCCACGGCCGACGTGCTCGTCGACGAGGGAGCCCGGGTCGTGGTGTCGGGTCGCACGGAGGAGACGCTGGCCGCCGCCGTGGCTGCGCTGGGCGACCGGGCGACCTACGTCGTGGGCGACAACGCGGACCCGGGCACGCC